>NIRF01000002.1 GCA_002878375.1 Dictyoglomus sp. NZ13-RE01 | reverse complement strand
TTGTAATTTCCATCATATTAAGGACCTTCTTGATGAAAGAGAGAATATTAAAATATCCGTCTCTTCTGTAAGAAAAATATTAATCGAAAATGGATTCTCTTCTCCTATCAAGAAAAGAAGACCTAAGATTAGAAAGCTTAGAGAAAGAAAATCTTCAAGAGGATTACTCTTCTTACCGCAGTTGATGATGCAACAGGAGAAATTCTTTCTGCTATCTTTCTTAAGTTTAATAGCTAAATCCTTTTGTTCTTGAGTGATATACCCTTCTTTCCATTTATTCAACCATTTTCTAACTGTTTTAGGGATAGTATTAAAAGCCTTAGCAGCAGGTTTAATAATAATTCCAAATGGCACCTGGACACCTCTATCTTTATGGTATTTTGAATAAGAATGCCATAAAAATGAAAGGTGCTATATTCTTTTTTCACTCCTACTCTAATAACTTTGATATCCATTAGGGGGATACCATCTCTCATCCGTTTTCCAATTATTGTTGACAATCTTTTTTGATTTAATTTATAATAACTACAAGCCTAGGAGAAGATGAGAGAAAAGGCTTTGGGGATTGAATATTATCCTCAGAGCCTTTTTTAGTAAGGAGGTGGTATGTAAAAGTTATTAATTTAATCCGTTTTCATCTTTAATAAATTAATAAACGGGAGGTTTTAGTATGAAAAAGTTAATTCCTATTTTATTCTTAATCTTGTTTACTTTTGTATTAGTGAATGCGCAAGTTCCTCAAGGTAGAGTTGAAATAGAATTCTGGTTTGCTCTAACCGGTCCATTAGGCGACGCAACAATGAAATTAGTTAACGATTTTAATTCATCTCAGAACAAATATTGGGTAAATGCAGTCTACAAAGGTTCGTATGCGGAAGTTATGTCTGCTGCAATTGCTGCTTATAGAGCTGGAAAAGCACCCCATATTGTACAGATTTTCGAAGTGGGTACTGCAACAATGATGTATTCAAAGGCTATTTATCCTGTATATCAATTATTTAAAGATATAGGAGTTCCTTTTGATCCTAAAAAATATATTCCTGCAGTAAAAGACTATTATAGTTATCCTGATGGAAGAATGGCAGCCATGCCTTTTAATAGTTCTACTGCTGTTCTTTGGTATAACAAGGATGCTTTCCGTAAAGCAGGACTTGACCCTAATAATCCTCCAAAGACTTGGGCTGAGGTGAGAAAGGCATCCTTAGAGATTGTTAAAAAGGGAGCAGCAAAGATTGGTCTATCAGCTTCTTGGCTTCCATGGACACAATTTGAGCAATTTGGTGCTATTCATAATGTACCATATGCAACTCGTTGGAATGGATTCCTTGGTTTAGATGCAAGATTAGCTTTAAACCATCCTCTTTATATCCGTCATGTACAAAATTTAATTGATATGCAAAAAGAAGGTTCCTTCACCTATGGAGGAAGAGATGCTCAACCTGATGGACTTTTCCCATCTGGGGAGGCTGCAATGCTTATTGCTTCTTCCGCATTGTATGGTCGTGTTTCAAGGGAAGCGAAGTTTGATTGGGGTATAACTTATCTCCCTTATTATGATGATGTTCCTAAAGCTCCATATAACTCTATTATCGGTGGAGCAGCTCTTTGGGTAATGCGTAGACCTGATGCAACAATTGAGCATTATAAGGCAGTGGCTGAATTCTTCAAATTCCTTGGTTTACCCGAAAATGATGCATGGTGGCATATGAATACAGGATATCTTCCTGTAACATTAGATGGTTACAAACATGCGAAAGAACAAGGATTTTATAAAAAGAATCCATTTGCTGAAATACCAATTTTACAATTGACTCGAACTAACCCCACTCCTAATACTAAGGGTTTAAGACTTGGAAATTTACCTTCTATTCGTATAGTAATATATGAGGAAATGGAAAAAGCTTTACAAGGTCAGCAATCTGCTAAAGATACTATAAACAACATTGTTAACCGTGGTAATAGCATATTAAGAGATTTTGAGGCTATTTATAAGTAATAAAAACATAAGGGGGCTTGGGAGGTGCTTCTTAAGCCCCCTTTCAGTAAATATTTAAATAAGGAGGATATAAATGGAAGAGCGCCCAGTTTTTCCTAATAAGATTTTGCCATATTTACTCATTCTTCCCCAATTAATATTTACTATTGTTTTTTTTATATGGCCTGCTATCCAATCAGTATACTTATCTTTACAAAGAACTGATCCTTTTGGACTTCGTTCACAATTTGTTGGTTTAGCAAATTTTATTTCTCTTCTTACAGATAAATACTATTTACAATCCATTTGGACTTCTATTGTTTTCTCTTTAACTGTAACTTTAATTACTTTGTCAGTAGCCTTAATTCTTGCTGTTTCTGCCAATAAGCCTATTTATGGATCAAAAATATTTAGAACACTATTAATATGGCCTTATGCTTTAGCACCTGCTGTAGCTGGTGTGCTTTGGTTATTTCTTTTTCAACCATCCATAGGAATATTAGCAAGGTTTCTTAATAAAATAGGAATTAACTGGAATTACCACTTAAATGGAATGCAAGCTTTATTAATGGTTATTTTAGTATCATCTTGGAAACAAGTTAGTTATAATTTTATCTTCTTTTTGGCTGGACTCCAATCTATTCCTCAATCCTTGATTGAGGCAGCTCAGATGGATGGGGCAAATTCTCGAAAGATATTCTGGTCTATAGTTTTTCCTCTTTTATCTCCTACAACCTTCTTTTTAATAGTTATGGATCTTGTTTATGCCTTTTTTGATACTTTTGGGGTGATTGATGCATTAACTAAAGGAGGACCAGGAAAAGCTACAGAAATTTTAGTATATAAAGTTTATGTAGATGGTACGATTAATTTTAATATAAGCAGTTCTTCCGCCCAATCAGTTATTCTTCTCATTATAGTAAGTATTCTTACTGCTTTACAATTTCGTTTCATAGAAAAAAGAGTTTATTATGGAGGTTAATTATGAGAGTCTTGGAATCATTAAAAAATAACTGGTTTGCCTATTTAATTCTTATTATAGGAGTAGTTATTATGGTTTTTCCTTTATATATGGCCTTTATTGCCTCTACTCATGATGCTGCTACTATTGGTAGGGGGATTATGCCTCTTACCCCTGGAAAGTATACCGTTGAAAATTATATTAGAGCTTGGAGGGTAGGTAGTGGAGCAAATATCATTGGTGTACCTGTACGTATTATGCTTATTAATTCTTTAATAATGGCTTTAATTATTGCTATAGGGAAAATTTTGGTCTCGCTATTATCTGGCTATGCTTTTGTATATTTTGACTTTCCTTTACGAAAATTTTTCTTTTGGTTAACCTTCATTACAATTATGCTACCATTAGAAGTACGTATTATTCCAACTTATAAGGTTGCTTCTGATCTTAAACTTTTAAATTCTTTTGCCGGTTTAACTCTCCCACTAATGGTATCTGCTACAGGTACTCTTCTTTTCCGTCAAACCTTTCTTAGTATACCAAGGGAGTTTTTGGATGCTGCAAGGATTGATGGCGCTGGACCTGTAAGATGTTTGACCCATATAGTATTTCCTTTAATAAGACCAAATTTGTCTGCTTTATTTGTAATATTATTTATTTATGGATGGAATCAATATTTATGGCCTATTCTAATAACTACAGATGTAAAAATGCAAACTTTGGTGATGGGAATTGTTAAAATGTTGGGAGGACCTGAAGCTTTGGTGGATTGGAATATTGTTATGGCAAGTGCCATTATTTCAATGATTATTCCTGTAGGAATAGTAATTCTAATGCAGAGATGGCTAATTAAAGGTTTAACGGAGGTTGAAAAATAAATTAAAAAAGAGCCTCACCAGTTTCCTTTAAGAAATTTTCTACTTCTTCTCTATATGGCATAGAGGAGGCCCCAAGTCTTTTCACTTTTAAGCCAGCTACTGCATTGGCAAAATATACTGCCTCCTCTAAGTCTTTTCCTTCTGCAAGAGCTACAGCTAATCCCCCATTAAAAGCATCTCCTGCTCCTGTAGTATCTACTGCATCTACTTTAAAGGACGGAACATATATAGATTTTTCTTTGTTAACAACGAGCGCTCCCTCTTTTCCAAGAGTTACTACTACATTCTTTACTCCAAGAGATATCACTTTTTCTACTGCTCTTTCAATATCGTCTCTTGATTCTATCGTTATCCCGCTAATTGCTTCTAATTCACTTCTATTTGGAGTTATTAAATCTATATCTTCCCATATATGTGGGTTTACTTCTCTTGCTGGGGCAGGATTTAAAATTAACTTTGGTTTTTTTATGTTTTTTACAACTTTAACAACATATTCCACAGTTTCGATTGGTATTTCGAATTGAGTTAGGATAACATCTGCATCTTTAATAATTTCTATTGCATTATCTATAGTTTTTTTCGTAACTTTCATATTTGCTCCAGGGGCAACTACAATCATGTTTTCTCCACTCTTTTCATCAACAACTATAAGAGCAACACCTGTATGTGTCTCTGAAGAAACCTCTAAATAATCTACATTGATTCTTTCTCTTTTAAAATTATTCTTTGCTATTTCTCCAAAAGTATCATTTCCTACACATCCCACAAAATAAACTTCTGCTCCTAATCTTGAGGCACATATTGCTTGATTTGATCCCTTTCCTCCTGGGACCATAACGAAAGGACCACCTAAAACAGTTTCTCCCGGTCTTGGTAAATGAGGGGCTTTTGAAACCATATCAATATTGAAGCTCCCTATAATTACAACCTTAGTACGCATTTTGTCACCTCTCTTTATTTTATTGCTCCTTGGGTCATTCCAGAAATAAACTCTCTTGACATTATAGAATAAATAATCATAACAGGAACAACAGCAAGCCATAATGCAGTTGATAATAAATGCCATTGATGGGCATATTCACCGTAGAAAACAGATACTGCTAAGGGGATAGTTTCTTTAGAACGATCGCTTATCAGAATAAGAGGGAAGAAGAAGTCATTCCATACAGATACAAAATTTACAATAGCGACTACAACAAGAGCAGGCTTTATGAGGGGTAGATCAATTTTCCTAAAAATTGTCCAAGGCGAAGCTCCATCAATTTGTGCAGACTCTTCCAATTCTATAGGTACATCATCTAAGAAGTTCTTAAGAAGAAATACAGAAAAAGGCACTCCTGTTCCCATATATAGAAGTATTAAACCAAGGCGAGAATTCAAAAGCCCTACATCTCTAAGCATAATGAATATTGGTATAATAGCTAAACGAGCTGGAAAAGCAAGTCCTGCTATTACATATAAATATAAAATTTTCCTAAATGGAAATCTATAACGAGAAAGAATATAAGCCATCATAGAAGAAATAATTAAAATACCAATTACAGAAAAAACTGAAATGAAAAAACTATTGAGATAGCCTACTCCTAAGTTTGCCTTAGTCCACGCTTCTACATAATTTTCCCATCTTAGTTGTTTTGGGAGAGAAAATGGAGTCAAAAATATCTCTGAAAGACTCTTGAAAGAATTCATAACAATATTTAAAAAAGGAACAATAATTATAATAGAATAAATTGTAAAAAGAGAAAATACAATTACTTTGGATTTAGTACCTAATTTTAGCATCTTTTACCTTCTCCTTTCTACTAAACGAATATATAAAAAGGAAACAGGAAGAATTATTAAGAACATTAGTGTTACAATTGCTGCACCTAAGCCTAAATCCATTCTTGCACTTCCTAATCCTCCAAAAGCTGTCCTATAAAAAAGAGTTCCCAAAACATCTGTACTTCTAAATGGTCCTGCTTGTACTCCTTCCAAAGCATATATAAGTTCAAAAACACTAAAGGACCATATGAATAATAAGAGTATTAAAGTTTGTGCTGTAGGTATAGTTAGTGGGATAATAATGTTTTTAATTACATTCCAGTTATTTGCTCCATCAATATATGCTGCTTCAATAAAATCAGGTTGAATATTTATTATAGCAGCTAACATAACTAAAACGTAGAAACCTAAATGTCTCCATATATTGACTGCAATAATAGTATTAAAAGCAAAATTTGGATCGCCAAGCCATGCTTTTGCAAAATGTCCTAATCCAATTGCTTTCAAGATTTGATTGATTAATCCAATTTGAGGATTAAGTATTAATCCCCATATAAATCCTACAAGAACCATAGAAATTACATTAGGAATATATATAATACTTCTAAATATATGATATCCCTTTATTTGAGTTGCTAAACCTAATGCAACAATGAAACCAAGAGAAACCTCAACAATAGAAACTACAATAAAAAAGTAGATATTATGCCATAAAGCATTGAAAAACTCCTCTTTAAAAGATCCAAAAAGCGTATCATAAAAATTTTTAAGCCCTACATATTTTTTTGCCCCAACACCAACCCAACTAAAAAAGCTTAGGTAAATACTTGAAATAAATGGATAAATTACGAAAATAGTATAAAGAATGAAGGCTGGTGAAATAAATAATAAAAGGTTATACCATTTGATTTTCATATTTTTATATCCCCCTAATAAAAGCCCCCTCACAAAAGGAGGGGGCTTTTTGTTATCTTTTCTTCATTAAAGGTTTATACCATTGAGAAATACCATTTTGAGCATTTTGGGCTAATTCTTCGGGAGTTATTTTCCCCGCATACATTGCTTGCATTCCTGGGGCTAAAATATCATCATATAGAGATGGCTTCTGAGTTACAAATACAGATCCAACCCAGTATACATATGGAGAAGCATGCTTCTTAGATACTTCTAATACCTCTAATAATAAAGGATCTTGAGGTATTTTAGCTCCAAGAACTGCTGGAATGTTATATGTGATGTTAGAAAAAATAGTTCCAAAATCTGGGGTTGCTGTAAATTCTAAAACCTTTAAAGCCATATCTCTATTTTTAGCTCCCTTTACTAAAGAAAAGGCACCATCCATATACACATATGCATATGGTTTTCTATCTTTTGTAAGAGGTGGAACCATAAAGTATCCTACATTGATCTTGGGGTTTAATTGCCTCCAAGTTTGAAGTCCCCATATACCATAGAATACCATAGCTGCTTGCCCAAAAGCAAAAGCAGAATCTTGATCAGTAGTAGAATTTGCTAAGAATCCATCTTGATAATATTTCTTTAAATCATTTAATCTCTTGTTTAGATCGATAAATTTAGGATCTAAGAAATTGGTTTTACCATTAGTTAGATCTCTGATCCATTCTGGACCAAGTACGCTTACTCCGCACATAGCATGCTGCATAGCTAAAGTCCATGCTTCTTTTCCAGGTATAAAGAAAGGTGTTACTCCATTCTTCTTTAAAATTTCACAATTATTAATGAGCTCATCCCAGGTTTCGGGTTCTTTAAGCCCAAATTTGTCATATATATCTTTGTTGTAAAAGATTCCTACAACTTGTAATGCAAACGGAACTCCATAAGTTTTCCCACCACTTCTTATATATTTTAAAGTATTACTAGTAAAGTATGTAAACTTAATTTTTCCATCCAGTGGTTCTATAAAACCTGCATCAATAAGTGCTTGGGTTCTTCCACCTGGGAGTCTTCTTGAGTAGAAAATATCAGGACCCGTACCTCCTTGTAGTGCAAGCATTACCTTTGCATCATATTCTGTAGGGACAAAAGGTCTAAAATCTATTTTTACAGGAATTCCCTTCTTATTTAACTCTTTCTCTACTCTTGCCCATACTTCTGCATCTTGGGATCTCCAACTCCATATTTCAACTTTATTTTCTACTCCAGAGGAAATGGTTAAAAACAAGAATGAAAAAAGTATAAAAAGTAGGGTACTAATAAATTTTTTCACAATACTTCACCTCCTCATTAATTGTGTGATATTGTGGGGATATTATTTAATCACCTCCTTTAATCACCTCCTTATGATGTGAAATGATATTAGCAATTAAAACTCTACATAAATATTTTTAAAAGTTCAAGTTTGTTTCAATCCCTTATAGGAGATCTACAATTTTAATTATATTATACATCAAGGTTTGTTAGATTTAAAAAGGTAAATTTAGAGATTTTTAATTTTTTATTGTACCCTGGGTTTTTTGCAGGATTGGAGGTCGACAGAAAAAATGTTATTATCATATTAAAAAACTTGAAAAGGTAGGGATGGGTATGATTGAAAAGTTAAATGAGTTTTGGAGAGCATGTTGTTATATTTCAGCAGGTATGATTTATCTTAGGGACAATCCTCTTTTAAAAAATCCTCTTAAACCAGAGCATATTAAGGAAAGACTTCTTGGTCATTGGGGAGCAAGTCCTGGGCTTTCGTTTGTCTATACTCATGGGAATAGAGTAATTAATAAATATGATTTGAATTGTATATTCATTGCAGGACCTGGACATGGAGCTCCAGGAGTTATAGCTCCTGCCTACTTAGAGGGTACCATAAGCGAGCTTTATTCTCAATTTAGTCAAGATGAGGAAGGGCTCAAAAATTTGTTTAAAGCCTTTTCTTTCCCTGGAGGGCTTGGAAGCCATTGTACCCCTGAACTTCCAGGTTCAATTCAGGAGGGCGGAGAGTTAGGGTATAGTTTCTCTCATGCCTATGGAGCAGTTTTTGACAACAAAGATTTAATAGCCATTACTGTTGTAGGAGATGGCGAGGCGGAAACTGGACCACTTGCTACTGCTTGGCACTCAAACAAATTTTTGAACCCTGTAAGAGATGGAGCTGTTCTTCCAGTACTACTTCTCAATGGCTACAAAATTAATAACCCTACAATTCTATCAAGGATTGAAAATGAAGAGTTAATATCTTTATTTAAGGGGTATGGTTATGATCCTAAGATAGTAGAGGGAGAAGATCCTTTAGAAGTACATGAAAAGATGGCTGAGGTTATGGATTATTGTATTGAGAAGATTCTCAGTATTTGGGATGAGGCAAGATCTAATAATAAACCTTTTAGACCCTCCTATCCCATGATAATACTTAGAACTCCTAAGGGTTGGACTGCTCCCAGAAAAGTTGGAGGTCATTATATAGAAGGTTATTGGAGAGCCCACCAGGTACCTTTTGCTGATGCAAAAGAAAATCCTAAAACTCTCGAGATTCTTGAAAGTTGGCTTAGAAGTTACGAGCCAGAAAAACTTTTTGATAAGAATGGCAAATTAAGAGAAGATTTGAGAGAGCTAACTCCAAAAGGTGAAAAAAGAATGAGTGCAAATCCGCATGCAAATGGTGGTTTATTGAGGAAAGAGCTAAAATTACCAAACCTTAAAAATTTTGCAGTGGTTGTGAACAATCCTACAGAAGATATGGCGGAGAATACGCGTCCCTTAGGAGTGTTTTTGAAGGAAACTATAAGTTTAAATCCTGAGAATTTTAGAGTTTTTGGACCAGATGAAACAAAATCGAATAGACTTGATGCAGTTTTTGAGCATGGAAAGGCATGGATGGGAAAGATACTACCAGAAGATGAGGATGAAGGTTTTCTTAGTCCCTTTGGAAGAACTATGGAGATGCTCTCGGAGCATACACTTGAGGGATGGTTAGAAGGTTATATTCTTACGGGTAGGCATGGTTTTCTAAACACTTATGAGGGTTTTGCTCCTATAATATCATCAATGGTAAATCAGTTTGGAAAGTGGATAGATATATCTACTGATGTGCCCTGGAGAGCCCCCATATCTTCGCTTAACCTCCTTCTTACATCAGTTGTTTGGAGACAAGACCATAATGGTTTTACGCATCAAGACCCTGGTTTTGTTACGTCAATCGTTGATAAGTGGCCAAATGTGGTAAGAGTTTATTTCCCACCAGATGCAAATACTTTACTTTGTACTGTATGGTACTCACTGCAAACCACAAATAGAATAAATATTATTGTAGCGGATAAACAAAAACATCCTCAGTACTTGAGTATTGACGAGGCATTTAAGCATGCCATGAAAGGAATAGGAATATGGGACTTTGCAAGTAACCATCCTGATAAGGATCCAGATGTAGTAATAGCAAGTTGTGGTGATATTCCTACTAAAGAGGCTATCTATGCTGTTAAAATTTTAAAGAAATTATTCCCTGAGCTTAGAATTAGGTTTGTAAATGTATTAAATCTATTTACTTTAACACCTAATACAGAGCATCCTGATGGTCTTTCTGATAAAGAATTTGACTCGTATTTTACTAAAGATAAGCCTATAATATTTAACTTCCATGGATATCCATGGCTAATACATAGATTAACTTATAGGAGAAATAATCATAAAAATCTACATGTAAGGGGATACAGAGAAAATAGAAAAATTGGAATTGAAGCAGGATATCTTGCACCTTTCCTAAAAGGAAGAGGAGGAATAACTACTCCTCTTCAACTTGCCATTCTAAATCAGATAGATCGATTTAGTATAGCAATGGATGTAATTGAGAGAGTAGAAAGTCTTCAGGAAAAAGGTGGATATTTCAAAGATATGTTAAAGAATAAACAGATTGAAGCATTAGAGTATGCATATAATCATGGTGTAGATTTGGAGCTTGAAATATAGATAAAATTTACAGGGAGTGCCTAATTTATAATTTTGAAAGGGCACTCCCTGACTAAGTTTGTCTTCCCACTCCTTTATACTTAAATCCATGTTTTTTAACTTCTTGAGGATCTAATATGTTCACTCCATCTATAATTATTGGTTTTTTCAATTGGCAACATCATTTGAGTCCTATAATTCTCTTAAAGTTCCCTCTTCATCTTTAAAAATATAACATGTGATATAATGAGAAAAAAATGAGGAGGAATTTTTGAGATGAGAATTCTTTGGGAAAATCCTATAGATGTGAGTTTGTTAATTCATGAAGATATGCTTTTCTGGCCAAGTGATCCCAAGTTTGAAAGGGAATGGGTCTCTGAAATTTCTAAAGGAAGACATGTAAATCTTTCTAAATTAACACTTGGCTCTCATACTGGAACCCATGTGGATGCTCCCTTTCATTTTATAGCAGATGGAAAAACTGTAGAGCTTTTGGACATTAGAAAATTTTATGGAGTTGCCAAGGTTTTTGAGGTTAAAAATGATAAAAAAATACTTCTTTCTGAAATAAAGGATTTTGACATTGAGGAGAATGATATAGTTCTCTTTAAAACTAAGAATTCAAAATTGCTACTGGAAAATAGATTCCATGATGATTATGTGGGATTATCGTTGGAATCCGCTATTTATTTAGCAGAAAAGAAAATCAAAACTGTAGGCATTGACTATCTATCTATAGGACCAAGAGGTGATGAGGGAAGAGCGGTCCATAAGGTTCTTCTTGGGAATGAGATAGGCATAATTGAGGGACTGAACCTATTGAATGTGAAGGAAGGAAAATATTTTATTGTTGCTTTGCCATTGAATATAAAGGGAGGAGAAGGTTCATTAGTAAGGGCTATCCTTTTCCCTATTGAGGAATAAAATGAAGGTAGCAATCGTTCATGATTGGATTGTAAATATTGGGGGTGCAGAAAAAGTTTTAACCACTTTCCTTGAGTTATTTCCCTCTGCAGATCTTTTCACATTGGTTGCTGATAAAGAAACTTTAAAGAAACTCCGCATCTCTCAAAAAGTTTATGAGTCTTTTATCTCTAATCTTCCTTTCGGAAGAAGAAATTATTCCTTCTATCTTCCTCTTATGCCTGTTGCTATTGAGCAATTTGACCTTTCAAAATATGATTTAATTATTTCAAGTAGCCACTGCGTAGCTAAAGGAATCTTGACAAAATCCTATCAGATACATGTTTGCTATTGCCATACTCCTATGAGATATATATGGGACCTTTACTTTCCTTATTTAAAGGATAAGAAGGTATATAGAGGATTAAAAAGCCTATTAGTTAGGGGGATTTTTCATTATTTAAGGATGTGGGATGTGGTTAGTGCAAATAGGGTGGATTACTTTATATCAAACTCCCAAAATGTGGCAAAAAGGATATGGAAAACCTATAGAAGGGAGGCAAGGGTTATATATCCTCCTGTGGATATAGAAAAATTTGAACCATCAGAGGAAAAAGACGAGTATTTTATAGTACTTTCCAGGCTTGTCCCCTATAAAAAAGTAGATCTTGTTGTTGAAACCTTTAATGAGCTTAAGATTCCTCTTATAGTAATAGGTGAAGGAGAAGATATGGATAAGATAAAGAAATTAGCCAAAGATAATGTTAAGATCTTAGGTTGGCAGGAGGAAAGTGAGGTAAGAAAATATTTAGCGAGGGCACAGGCTCTTATTTTCCCTGTAGAGGAAGATTTTGGAATTGTCCCTATTGAGGCTCAGGCAAGTGGGACTCCTGTTATTGCTTATGGAAGGGGAGGAGCCTTAGAAACAGTCATTGATGGAAAAACGGGCATATTTTTTTATGAGCAAAATGTTAAAAGTCTTAAAGAGGCTGTTTATAGGTTTTTGAAGGAAAAAGATAATTTCAAAAAAGAAGATCTTATTAAGAATGCCCAAAGATTCTCAAAAGAAAGATTTAAAAAAGAAATATTAGATTTTTTGAAAGAGATTATAAACCTCTAAAGTTTTTCTTATTTTCTTCTATAATTCTTTGTTTTTTATTTCATGTTTTTTTCATGAAAATTTACTTGAAAATTTTTATTTTATTCATTATAATTTAGGGTAAGAATACTAAAATTTTATTGATGGAATTTTAAAAATGCCAAGAAGTAAGAAAAAAGTTACTATGTTGGACATCGCTAAAAAAGCGGGGGTTTCCCTGGGAACTGTTTCCCGTGTACTCAATAAAGCAGGAAATGTCCAAAAGGACATAGAGGAAAAAGTTCTAAAAACAGCTATTAATTTAGGATATGAATTGGAGTTAAAGAAAAAGGGGAAAATCGGTACTGTTGGTTTTGTAATAAGAGAATTAGAGAATGATCCTACACAGAATGTATATTTTTCAGCTATTTTGAGAGGGGCTCAAAAAAGGGCAGAAGAATTGGGAGGAAGACTGGTCTATAGTGTAGTACCAAATACTGATGACAAAATAAAAGAGGTAGTCGCCAAGATAAAGAATTTACAAGTTGATGCTCTTCTCTTAGTTAATCTAAGCAATTCTAAGCTCGTTGAGGAAATATTAAAGCTTTCTATCCCTTCAGTAGTAATGGAGGATTACTTTCCCGACTTAGAGGTGGATAGTGTAACTACTGATGCGTTTGATGGGGCAGTTAAAGTAGCCAAATTTCTACTCCAAAAACATAAAAAGATTGCATTTATTGATGGACCACAAGATCAGTATGATGTAGTCCAAAGATCCGCAGGTTTCTGTTTTACCTTAGAAAAATTAGGAAATCCTATTGATCCTGATCTAATTGCATATAGCGATCTTCTTCCAGAAGGCGGATATAGAGCTATGATGGAGCTCTTAGATAAAGGTAAAGAGTTTACCGCCGTTTATTGTACAAATGATAATTCTGCCATAGGTGCTATAAGGGCTTTAAAGGAAAGAGGGTTAAAAGTGCCAGAAGATGTTTCTGTTGTTGGAAATGATGACATAGATATGGCATCACTGATTGATCCACCTTTGACCACAGTGAGGGTATTTAGAGAATCTTTGGGAAGAGTAGCTGTTGATCATCTCCATAAGAAAATTTATGAGCCTTACGGACCAGTTTTAAAAATTGTAATTCCTGAGGAGCTTGTAATCCGTAAGAGTACTATTTAATTTGAATCTTTAAGGAGGTGATAATTTAGAGGAATTTTTAGAAAGAATTTTAATAATTCTCAATGTTTCCTTCTCTAAAAATTTTTTGTAAGGGGGTTGTATTATGAAGAGACTTGTTAAATTAAGCATTATATCATTAATATTAATAGCATTTGCTTTAGGTGTTTTAAATGCTGCTGAGAAGGTTGGTAAGATAACAATCTGGTGCTGGGACCCCAATTTTAATATACCCATAATGAAAGAGGCTGCTGCAAGATATCAAAAGATAAATCCAAAAGTACAATTTGAAATCGCTGATATGGCAAAGGCAGATGTAGAGCAAAAGTTGAATACTGTGCTTGCATCTGGTGTTAAAACAGGACTCCCTGAGATAGTTTTAATTGAAGATTACAATGCCCAAAAGTATTTAAGGGCATATCCAGGTGCTTTTGCTGATTTAACAAAACATTTCAACTACAAGTTATTTGCTCCTTATAAAGTTCAACTCATGACTCTTGATGGAAAAGTTTATGGAGTTCCTTTTGATTCAGGAGTTGCTGGATTTTTCTATAGAAGAGATTATTTAGAGCAAGCAGGATTTAAACCCAAAGATTTAGAAAATATTACATGGGATAGGTTTATTGAAATTGGTAAAGTAGTTAAGGCAAAAACTGGTAAATATATGATAAGTGGAGACCCATATGATGGTGGGTTAATGAGAATAGTAATGCAATCTGCAGGTCAATGGTATTTTGATAAGAGTGGAAAAGTTAATATTGCAAACAATCCTGCTATTAAAGAAGCTGTAATTCTTTACAAGAAGTTAAGAGAATCTGGTATATCAAAAGAGATAAGTGGATGGAACCAATGGGTAGCCTCCTTCAATAGTGGGGAAGTTGCTTCTGTAATTACTGGTGTTTGGATTATTGGTTCTATAAAGGCAGCAAAAGATCAAAGTGGAAAATGGGGTGTTGCTCCTATCCCAAGATTAAATCTTCCAGGAGCAGTTAATGCTTCTAACCTTGGTGGCTCAAGCTGGTATGTATTACAGAACTCCCAAAATAGAGATATAGCTATAGACTTCTTAAAACAGATATATGCAAAAGACTTAGATTTCTATCAGAAGATATTAGTTGAAAGGGGAGCGGTAGGTACCTTCTTACCAGCCCAATCTGGAAAAGCATATCAAGAGCCAGATCCATTCTTTGGTGGTCAAAAAGTTTATGCAGAATTTTCAAAATGGATGAAGCAAATTCCACCTGTAGACTATGGAATATACACCTATGAGGCAGACAGTGCAATAATGTCTGTAATGCCAGACATACTATCTGGAAAACTTTCTGTAGATGAAGGCTTAAAGAAGGCAGAAGAGCAACTTCTCAATATGCTTGGTAAATAATGAATCAGGGAGAGGGGTTTTTCCCTCTCCCAATTTATTATGAAGGGGTAGAAGAAGTATGACAGCATTTTTAAGAAAGAGATATTTGAATCTGTGGGGTTGGTTTTTTGTTTCTTTTGCAATTGTAGGTGTAGGTTTATTCTTGCTTTATCCTATTATTTATTCTTTGTATCTTTCAACATTCACATCAAGAGGAGTTATTCAAGAATTTGTAGGTTTTGGAAATTATTTACGACTGTTTAAAGATGAAACCTTTTTGACTGCCCTGAAAAATACTTTAATTATTTTGGTTGTTCAAGTACCTATTATGCTTATTTTGGCATTGATTCTTGCAGTGCTTTTAAATGATCAACGGTTAAAGTTTGGAGGGGTTTTTAGAACTGCTATTTTTCTTCCATGTGTAACTTCTCTTGTTGCCTACACTGTTTTATTTAAGATGATGTTTAGTGTTGATGGATTAATTAATAAAATCTTATTGTCTATACACTTGATAAATAAGCCTATCCCTTGGCTTTTGGATCCTTTTTGGGCAAAGGTTACTCTTATTTTGGCTCTTACATGGAGATGGACAGGGTATAACATGGTATTTTATTTAGCTGGACTGCAAAATATACCTACTGAGATTTATGAGGCAGCAGATATTGATGGGGCTGGAGAGATTACTAAGTTTTTCAAGTTAACTATACCTATGCTTAAGCCCATTATAGTTTTTACATCAATCATGTCTACAATAGGAACCTTACAATTGTTTGATGAGCCTATGAATTTAGCAAGTGGTGTTGTGACAGGATCAAGCGTTGGTCCTGCAAATTCTCTTTTGACGCCATCCGTTTATATCTATAATATCTGCTTTAAATATATGCCTAATTTTGGCTATGCTTCTGCAATATCCTATATTATTGTACTTATAGTTGCTATTCTATCCTTTATTCAATTGAGATGGGCAGGTGAAAGATAATGAAAAAAAGATTGGCAATTAGATATTTCTTTATTTATTTGTTTCTAATCATAGTATCAATAATTTCTGTTTTTCCATTCTTTTGGATGATTGTGGGAATGACCAATACATCTGTTGATATAAATAGGGGAAAATTGACCTTTGGAAATGCATTATTAGAAAACTTCAGAAACCTATTTCAAAATTATAACATGTGGCAAATAATACTAAATTCCTTTAAAATATCTTTTTTTGTGGTTTTAGGTGCTTTGATTGTTTCCTCTTTAGCTGCTTACGGGTTTGAATTCTGTCCATCTAAATCAAGAGAAAGATTTTATGCAATTTTACTCCTAACTATGATGATTCCTTTTGCAGCCTTAATGGTGCCTTTATTTAGGATGATGTCTAATTTAAATCTGCTCGACAATCATTGGGGAGTTATTCTGCCCATGATACCTTCTGTATTTTTACTCTTTTTCTTCCGTCAGAATTTCAAATTATATCCTAAGGAAATTATAATGGCTGCAAAAGTAGATGGGGCAAACGAGCTTAGAATCTTAACATCAATTGTTTTTCCTTCTATGAAATCTACTTACGCAGCTGCAGCTATATGGGCATTTATGACAAGTTGGAATTCCTATCTTTGGCCATTGGTTGTTTTGCAGAGCAGTGATAAGAAGACCTTAATTTTGCTCTTATCTACTCTTGCTTCTGGATATAACCCAGATTTTGGAGTCATTATGGCTCTAATTGTAATTACAACGTTGCCTATGATAGTTATATTTTTTGGATTACAAAAGTATTTTGTGCAAGGTATTCTTGGTGCTGTAAAGCAATAGAATATATTTTATACAAGATTTCTTATTTGAGGTATCTCAATAGAAAATTTCTCCCAAGAGAGAAATAGTCCTCTTTTGGGAGAAATTCTTTGTTAATATTTCCTCTTTCTGCCAGTAATTTACAATAAATCTGGATTATATACTAAGGTAACTTTACCATATTCTACAAAGAGTCCCCCAAAAATTCCAATCGGATAAGGTTTCCCTTTTAATTCTCCTTTTATTACCTTCTCAACTGCTATTCTAACATCGTCTATATAATCAGGAGGCAAGGGATTATTTCCTGAGTGGTAGAGATGCCCTGTATAAATCTTATCAAAATCTTTTTTATAGCCTTCTAACTTTTTAATAGTTTCTAAGTATTTTTTCAAAGGAGAAGCACCAGGAACCTGTAACCATAAATGTCCTGCTCCAATGGCATCACTTGTAAATATAATTCTGTTTTTCCTATCCAATAGAGCAATAGAGCCTGGCGTATGTCCAGGAAGTTCTATTACTTCAAGCACTCTATCTCCCAAATCAAATTTATCTCCCTCTTTTACAGGTAAAAATTTTATATCTTTTTTAATTCCGAAGAGAGGTAAAATCTCCTTTTCCTTTTCTGACATATATACTTTTTCAAATTGATCTGCCTGAAGAATATGGTCATGGTGACCGTGAAGAACAACTACTTCTAAGGGTTTATCGGTAAGCTTATTTATGAACTCTTTGAGATTTCCTTCCCCTATACCTGTATCTATTAAAAGGGCTTTTTCACTGCCAATTATTAAATACATGCTATCAAACCTATAATCATTTATAACATAGATATTAGGTTCTACTAATATAGCATTGTATTTATCTCTTCTTGATTGGGAGAAAAGCCAGTTGATCATATTTTTATCGTTGTAGGCAAAGACCCAGGAAAAATGAGGATTTGGTACTAATGGTGGGGTAAGTAGCCCACTATCAAACTCAGTGTATATCACCTTTTCGCTTACTTGTTTAAGGGCATTAATAGTCTTCCTTACGATCTCTTTATCAACGATGGGATCATCTTCTGCATGAAAAGCCCACACAGGAATATCTTTTATTAAGCTTACTTTGTTTGGATTTCCTCCTCCACATATTGGGACCAAAGCAGAGAAAGTGTCAGGATGTGCCATAGCTAAAGCCCAAGTCCCAAAACCTCCCATTGATAGCCCAGTTAAATAAATTCTATTCTGATCAATATTGTATTCTTCAGAGATTTTTTGTATTAATTCATAGACCATTTCAAGATATATGGATGGAGAAAAGGAATCTTCTGGATTGAAAAGGGTTGTCCAACTGCTATGCTGAGGACATTGGGGAGCTAATATAAAACAGGGAAACTTAGATTGTATATCGTCTTCTGCCCAAACCACTCCACCCTTATTTGCTTTTAAAGGTGCTTGGTTCCCATAACCTCTTTCTCCTGCTCCATGTAAAAAGACTACAAGAGGATATATTAATTTAGGATTATAATTTTCAGGAACATATAAACTATAGTAAAGTTCTTCAGAATCTTTTTTATAAATAAAGTTTTTAAATTTATCAACTAAAAGATTTTCTCTATCTTTACCTATATAAATTCTTGCAGGATAAATATTCCCATTAATTGATTTCAAATTTTCTTTTTGAATAATGATATATTCTAAATCATAATCGTAATTAAATCCTATTCTTCCATCACTCTTGTAATAAAAAGTATTGGCATTAATATCGTTGGGGTATAATTCAATTACTAAATACTCTCCAGCTACCGGATTATTTGTCATGCGAGGTGAGTTGTTTGTATAAATCTTAGTAATAGTTCTATTCCCTAAATCACTGCCTGAATCATTTATCCTATTAGCAATTACTTCAAAAGCATTAGGAGATAAATTGATACTATCAATAGGCTCTGGAAACTTTATAACTATAGCTTCAACCACTTGCCCTAACGGTTCAACCTTAGTTATTAACTTCACGTTAAAATTTTCCAATTATCTCACCCCTTTAAAATATTGTTAACTAATTATACAATAACATCATGAGGCTTTGGACCATACATCCTAAATATTTGGATAGTATATGGAGATCCTTTAAAAGCAATAAATTCTTTTCTTTCCTACGTATTTATTGAGGCAGAAAGAAGGGGTTATCATTTTGATATTAGCAAAATAGAATTTTTACCATTAGAAAGACTTATACCTACTACTACTGGACAAGTTGAGTATGAATTTCGTTTATTAATTAAAAAACTCAGTATTAGAGCGCCAGAATTATATGAGGATTTAAAGATTATGAAGAATATAGAATGCAATCCTATTTTTTACGTTTTGGAGGGACCTATTGAAAGTTTTGAAAAAGTTAAACAATAGATCCCTCCTAAAATTCATTAGAATTCAAGCCCAAGTCGAAGATAGAGGATGCTTTGGTTTAAAAGAGGAGAATTTTAGAACACCTCCTTCTGAGAATAATTATATCATATTCCCAGAAGGAGGTGTTTGTTTTAGATGTTAACTAAATTTTCTTGTATGCAAACCACCAATCGTAGGCTTCTATTTCTCCTTTTTTGGCTTTTTCTAATATTTCTTTTGCAGTCTTAATATCTTTGGCAGGTGAAATTATTGCCTTATCACCAATAAGCTCATTGTTTGGCCAATTTTCTGGTAATGCAACTCCTTTTTCATCGGAAACTTGAAGGGCTTTTAGTGCTCTAATAATTTCATCTACATTTCTACCTATCTCCTGTGGATAGTATATTATTAACCTTATTACTCCTTGAGGGTCTACTATGAATACTGCTCTTACAGTATTTGTACCTTTTCCTGGATGGATTAAGCCAAGTTTTTCTGCAACTTCCCCAGTATCTGCTATGATTGGAAATTCAATGTCTACCCCAAGTTTTTCTTTAATCCATTCTACCCATTTGATATGAGAAAATACTTGGTCTACGCTAAGTCCAATTAATTCTGCATTAAGTTCTCTAAATTTGTTGTACCTCTTTTGGAATGCATAAAATTCTGTTGTACATACAGGAGTAAAATCTGCAGGATGGCTAAATAGTACAAACCATTTTCCAGCAAAAGCTTTAGGAAGTTCTAACTCTCCATGAGTAGTTTGCACTTTTACCTCTGGAAATTTTTCTCCTAACAAGGGTAATCTGGTTTCCATTTTCAACACCTCCTAATTTTTTAATTTAAAATTATTCTCATTTTCAATTTTATTATATCAAACTGAAAAATTTTTGCAAGTAGGAAAATTTACTTTTTAATTCTCTATATATATGATATAAAAAAATAAAAAATTTTTAAGAAGGAGGTTTGATATGGAGAAGTTTGATGTAATCTTCTTAGGAGCTGGAAGTGCTGGTTATGTAGGAGCTATAAGGTCCGCAGACTTAGGTATGTCTGTATGTATTATTGAAAATAGAGAGCTTGGAGGAACATGTTTAAATAGGGGATGTATTCCAACAAAAGCTTTATTAAAATCTGCAGATTTGTATACAGAAGCCAAAGAATCTAAAGTTTTTGGGATAGACATTCCTAATATTTCCTATGATATTGATGGAATATTAAAATGGAAAGAAAATGTAGTGAAAAAATTAGTTTCTGGAGTTGAGTTTCTTTTAAAATCAAGGAAAGTAGTTATAAAGAGAGGTTTTGGCAAAATTGTAGATGGTGGAACTATAGAGATAGAAACTCAAAATGGTAAGGAATTAGTGCAAGGTAAAAATATTGTTATAGCCACAGGATCAGAGCCAGCAGAGATTCCAGCCTTAAAAATCGATCATGTAAATATATTGAATTCCGACGATGCATTGAATTTAAGAGAAATTCCTGATGATGTGGTTATAGTAGGAGCAGGTGCTATTGGAATAGAGTTTGCAACTTTTTGGTCATCCTTTGGTGCAAAAGTAACAATTGTTGAGATGATGCCTCAAGTGGTACCCACTCTCAGAGATAGAAAAACTGCTCAGGTAATTCAGAGAATACTAAGTAAAAAAGGAGTAAAAGTCATTACAGGAACGAAAATAGAAAATATTGAAGTAAAGGATGGAAAAGTTTATTCTACTCTTTCTACAGGAGAAGTTCTTACTTCAAGTAAGGTACTTGTATCCATTGGAAGAAAGCTTAATTCTGAAGGCATTGGATTAGAAAGTGTAGGGATTAAGACAGATAGAGGAAGAATAATAGTAGATAATTATTTAAGAACAAATGTGGAAGGTTTTTATGCTGTTGGAGATGTAATAGGTGGACTACTTCTTGCACACAAGGCAATGTATGATGGAGAGACAGTAGCAGAAATTATTGCAGGAAAGGACAAACCTGTTTCTTATGAGGTTGTTCCATGGGCAATATTCTCCAAGCCAGAAATCTCAGCAGTTGGACTAACTGAGGAAGAGGCAGTGGAAAAAGGTATAGAAGTAATAACAGGGGAATTTCCTTTTACAGCAAATGGAAAGGCTCTAACTATGAATTCTACCGATGGTTTTGTTAAGATTGTTGCTAAGAAGGATACTAAGGAAATTATTGGAGCTCAAATAGTAGGACCAGAGGCATCAGTTTTAATAAGCGAGCTTGCTCTTGCTATGAAAGCAAAACTAACCTTAAATGATATAGCAAATACAATACACACTCATCCTACATTGCCAGAGGCAATTCTTGAATCTGCCAAATCTGCTTTGGGCGAAGCTATTCATATTGTAAATAAGAAATAGGGGGGAGACATTCTCCCTCCCTTCTTCCTATTTTTGGCATCATTTCAATCCCTTATAGGCGAGCTACAAACCATTACCTTCAAACTTTTTGAGATTCAATTTATTTGGTTTCAATCCCTTATAGGCGATCTACAAACTTGGAAAAATGAAGTTAGTAGATATTTTCCAGAAATAGTTTCAATCCCTTATAGGCGAGCTACAAACTGACACCTCCTAAACAAATTTTAGTCTACAATTTTAGTTTCAATCCCTTATAGGCGAGCTACAAACCACACAGGAATTGTAGGAAGTTTCTTCACCACTCTTAGTTTCAATCCCTTATAGGCGAGCTACAAACGCTCTACTGAACACGCAAGAGGCCCCGACCTTCTTAGTTTCAATCCCTTATAGGCGAGCTACAAACCTAAACACTCAGGAGTTAGTGAGGGGAATATATGAAGGTTTCAATCCCTTATAGGCGAGCTACAAACCTTCTGATACCACCTGTCCCATATCTCTCTCTCTACGTTTCAATCCCTTATAGGCGAGCTACAAACGACTTTATAAGTGAATGCTGTATAGAAGACCAAAATAGTTTCAATCCCTTATAGGCGAGCTACAAACATTATCAAGCGTCCGAAACGTCTTCCTTCGTATTCGAGTTTCAATCCCTTATAGGCGAGCTACAAACGCTGAATTTTCTTCTGCATACACAGGGAAGATTCTCCGTTTCAATCCCTTATAGGCGAGCTACAAACGGGTTTGCTTTTGATGTTATGTCTGATATAATGAATAGTTTCAATCCCTTATAGGCGAGCTACAAACTCTTCTACATATATTACGAGAGAAAAGAGAAGTATTGTTTCAATCCCTTATAGGCGAGCTACAAACGAAAGGACTGAGGAGAAAGGAGGTGAAGAGAAGTGAAGTTTCAATCCCTTATAGGCGAGCTACAAACCGAACCTGTAATGGTTGTGTATGACAATTGGGCTTATTGTTTCAATCCCTTATAGGCGAGCTACAAACAAAAATCCCAAAGAAAAATCCAATCCCCCCAACAACAGTTTCAATCCCTTATAGGCGAGCTACAAACACATTTTGTGCTTTTTGGCTTACATCCTCTAAAATTTGTTTCAATCCCTTATAGGCGAGCTACAAACCAATTTTTATTTTCAATTTTATGATAGCATAGTTTTGTTTCAATCCCTTATAGGCGAGCTACAAACTGGGGCTTTCCGAAATACATTCCAGGGGCGTTTTGTTTGTTTCAATCCCTTATAGGCGAGCTACAAACGTGCTGGTATGACCCTGATTGAGATTTTCCAAAAATAGTTTCAATCCCTTATAGGCGAGCTACAAACTTCTTTACGCCATCGCCGAGAATAAACGCCTTACCTGTTTCAATCCCTTATAGGCGAGCTACAAACTCCTAACTTACCAATTAGAGAAAAGTATTGAAGAGCGTTTCAATCCCTTATAGGCGAGCTACAAACGTATGGTTAACGAAATTCAAAAGTTAAGAGAAGAGTTGTTTCAATCCCTTATAGGCGAGCTACAAACCTTCAATACTTTTGTTTTTATGCTCGGTTTATATGTAGTTTCAATCCCTTATAGGCGAGCTACAAACCTAAAAGAGAAGGGGAGCTATTTGCTCCCCTTACAAAGTTTCAATCCCTTATAGGCGAGCTACAAACCTCGTCCTCAAAGACTAAATAACCGCACTCATATAAGGTTTCAATCCCTTATAGGCGAGCTACAAACTTATTTCTGTAGTTCACACTATCTGCTGTGATTGTGTTTCAATCCCTTATAGGCGAGCTACAAACCCGTTAATATAGCAAAAAATCTACAATTTAAAATTAATACCCTTATAGGAGATCTACAATTTTGATTATATTATACATCAAGATTTGTTAGATTTAAAGAGGGAAATTTAGAGATTTTAATTTTCTGTCGTACCCCGGGGTTTTTTGCAGGATTGGAGGTCGACAGAAATTTTATGTATTTTATAAAAAATTATTGTTTATCTTTCCTTTTTCTAATCCTATTATTTTTCGCTCAGTGTACTTTGTAGTGCGCATAATGTAAAAGATAATGGAGTCTTCTTCTGTATTAATAATATTCATTAGTTCGTAATTAAGTCTTTCAAATTTTGCTTCTGTTATTTCCCCTTCAAGCACAGAATTTTGGACCCAAGTGAGATACTTTCTTGCAATTTTCAACACCTTAGAGACCCTTTCTTCATTTATATCATAGACCATGATCACATACATGATCTACCATTCTGCTACCAAAGGTTCATATTCCTCTTCTCCTATCAAGTGTTTCTCAAGTTTATACAGCTCAAGTCTTATAAGCCTTCTATAGGATATACTTTTTCCTATTTTTTTATACTCTACTGTGGTTTTTAGTTTTTCCTCTATTTTATCTATAAATATTTTTCTTCCAGAATCTTTTAAATATAATCCTCCTAATTTTTCTTCAAAATCCTTTTTTGATATCATGTTTTTATTTACAATATTAAAGATTACTCTATCTACAATTATGGGTTTGAATATTTCTGCTATATCTAAATTCAAAGAGAATCTTCTAAAGTTTGTAGTATGAAGAAAGCCAATTCTTGGATCAAGATGAGTTTTGTAAATTTCTGAGAGTATATAGGTATAGATAAGAGAATTTCCAAAGCTAATCAAAGTATTTATCATATTTTCTGGAGGTCTTTTTGTTCTTGTATCAAATTTGAAGTCCTCATTTTCTATTATTTCGTTAAAGGCATCATAATAAGTTTCCCTTATATTCCCTTCAATAGCCATTAGCTCATCAATTCTCTCGCACATATTTATTTTTTCAGATAAACTCATAATTTTTTTGATGTGTGTCTCAAGATTTGTTTCCCTCTTATGGTAATAGTTGAGGACTTTTAGTATGTTCTTGTAAGCACCTTCGACAAATTTTTTAGCTAAAGCCAATCTTTTACTATTGTCTAAATAATGTTCTGCTTGCTTTAATATCATGTATCCACTGTTGTAATGTTCTCTGGGATAGTAACTGCCAACATAATATCCATAGTAATTGTAAAAATGGAGTATTATTTCCTTTTGAGTAATGTATTCTAAAAAATCTTTATTTAATGTGATTTCTCCTAAAAAATGTATCTCCCTTATATTTTCTATAGGCAAATATTTTTTATTTCCATCTTTGTCCTCAAAGTAAATGGTATTTTGTTTTCGTTTTATCTCACCGCTTGAAAACACATATATACTTTCGCTCATGCCCAACAAAACTCCCTATACGCACAAGGTATACAATATTTTATTTTTTCCTTAGGAGGAGGTGTTTCCATATCGATTATTTTTTCTATTTCTTTTATAGCTTCTTTTAATTCTTCCTCTATTTCTGGAGTAAGCTCAATAGCTATCTTTTTCTTTTCCTTTGGAATTAGTACTTCCCCTTTTGCCTCAACACCTCTTTCTTTTAAATAAAGTAGATAATAGTAAAGTTGCATAATCCCAGTTTTTTCAGACCTTGATGACTTCTTTATTTCTCCTACAACCAATGTATCTCTTCCTTTTTTAATTAGGTCAATCTTCAGGTCTCCAACAATAAGCCCTTTTTCTTCTCTTTCATAAAAGGTTTCCTCATTGAATCTACCTAATTCTAAAAATGAGTTGTCTTGATCTGGTATGATTTCATGGGCCATAAACCAGAGCTCTCTTTTACAGGCATAGTAACTTGCAATAAGTGTTCCATTAATACTTCTCATAGTATTAATGCGGAAACATTTTTAAGATCTTTTTTAAATCCTGTTTCTTCATCATAAAAGTCTTGTACTTTTTCATGGGGTACATATCCTAAACCTTTTTCAAAAATCATACCGAATATTTCATTAATACTTCCTTGTACTCTTACATTTACTATGTAATCCTCAAACTGCCTTTTAATTTCTAATAAGCGTTTTTTCTTCTCCCAGATTTCTCCTTCCATCTCTATTATTTCTTTATACTTTTTCCATGTGTTTTTTGCATCTTCATCCCATTCTATAAATACAGGATAAATAGTTCCTTTTTCCTGTATAACGTTAAAGGAGCTTACAGAAGACTCATTTTTTGAGAAGAATCTCAAATCAAGCAAAGCCTGAAATATTTTTTCTGAATCTTCAAAGGACTTTATTTCTCTTATTCTTTTAAAATATTGATCTACAAGTTCCAAAAATTTTGCTTCTTCAATTTCGTTTATCTCTTCAAGTATTGTTTTGGATATACTTGGTAAAATTTGGGAATAAACATAGGTAGATAAGCTTCTATTTTTCTCGTCCTTTAGATTCAGAACATAAACTTCTCCAGAGTTTTTCCCCTTCTTAAGATTTCTATTGCATCTTCCTGCCACTTGAACAATGGAATCTAAAGGTCCAAGATCTCTAATGGTTATATCAAAGTCCAGGTCAACTCCTGCCTCAACTACCTGAGTTGAAACAAGTATAACTTTTTCACCATTTTCCAATTTACTCTTGATATCATTTATCCTTTCTAATTTGTGTTTTGAGATTAGGTTTGCAGATAAATAATAAAGGTTTTTAAATTTCTCTTTTAAAAGTTTGTATATATCAATAGAGGAGTTGATAGTGTTCGTTACTATTAGGTAGGATTTGCCTGGTTTATAGATTTCTTCAAAGAGGGTTAGGAAATCTGGTATTTTTCTTTCTTCTAACCTTGGTTTTAATATTACTCTGCTTAGACTTCTAAAATATTTTTCCTTTTGATCTAATATTTCTTCTATTTCATTTTCATGGAAGATTAGTGGTCTTGTTGCAGTCATAAGTATTATGTAGCAATTCAGATATTGTGTCATTAACTTAAATACTCTTCTTATAAGTTCCCAATATTCTGCAGGTACATTTTGTGCCTCATCAAGGATGATAATACTTCTTGCAATGTTATGGTACTTTTTTAGAAATTTATTTTTAAATCCGATAACTGAATGAAGGAGTTGTACAAAAGTGGTAACTATTACCTCCGATTCCCATGATTCTATGAGAGAAAGTGCTTTTTCTACTTCTTCAAATTCATTGCCTTCTTCATATTCTATGTTTGATAAGTGATGATGCCCTATTATATATGTGGAACTATTTCCTTCAAAGTTTTCTATGTTAGATAGTACTTCGTAGAGTATCTTGTAATTCTGATCTATTATAGATATAAATGGTAGGGAGTATATAATTCTTGGTGTATAGTTATACTTTTCTTCTATTTTCTTTCTTAGTTTTACTGCGAAGGCAAAACCGGTAAGGGTTTTTCCAGAGCCTGTTGGGGCAGTAAGACTAAATATTTTTTTATTTTCTATATCTAAGCTTTCTACTTTTTTAGTTATGTTTTCAAAGATTTCTTCCCTTAATTTGTTTATCTCATCATTACTATTTTTAAATTTCCTGCTTTTATGGATTTCTACTATATTTTCAGGAATTGACTTTCTATCTATTTCTTTTACTTTTCCAGCAGACTTTTTATCAGCATCAATAAGGGCGGAAAAAAGAGCCAGGGTTAGGATAGATATTTTTTCTTTTTCCTTCTCGAGCAAGGGGTTTTTGTATTTATAAAGTAGACGTTTAATTTCATCAACTATTTTGTTTAGGTTTTGCTCAAATTCTTCAATAGTTGGTAATCCAAGTTCTACCAAATCTTTTTCTATATCTTGACGGTTTTCCTTCATATTTTCAATTTGCGCTTTAACTTTTTCCAAGTAATCCTCTTCTAAGTGAGCATCAAAATTATCAAGGTCTGTTAGATCTAAGTGGTGATGATATACAACAAAGGAGGAAATAAGGGGGAGGAATTCTTTTAATTCCTCCCCAATATTTAATTTTTCTTTTGCCTTTGATAATGTGTATGCTGTATAGAGAGAGGAGATAAACCCATGGTCAGCCAATTTCCCAGGATCCTTCCTTCCATGTAGTCTGTCCTGAAAATATGTTGTATATTTCCCAAAGTCATGAGTTAGTCCCAACAGATATGCGATTTTATTAAGATCTTCTTTGCTATTGAAATAGAAATAATTTTGGGCTCTTTCTGCCACCTCTCTTAGATGATCTATAAGTAAGGTCTTAGGATCTAAATGGGAATAAAATTCCATCTTATTCCTCCATGAATAGAAAATTTTCGTTTAGCTCTTCAATAACCTTAACTTTTATTTTTCCCCTGATTTTTATCTTTCCCTTCTTTATTTCTGCTATGTACTCTCTTGGTGAGTTTTTAGGCATTCTGTTGGAGTCAAAGGAGAAAGGCATTAATTCCTTCACATATAATGCACCTTCATAAGGCTCTATAGTGCAATTATTCCTACTTATAAAATCTACACTTACTATGGAGTTTATTTCTGGATTTTCTTTCTCTTCTTCTTTTACATCTCCATAATATATAAATTTTATGTTGCCTATGCATTCACTTATTCCTAAGTATGGAGGAAATTTTACCTTTTCATTTTTAACATTCTCTACTACCTCATCAAATACGTTTTGATCTCTGTGGTAGAAGAATATTCTGTAGATTAATTCTTTATCGTATTCGTCTGGCAAGATTAATTCTAATGGTACTTGGGTGTGTTCTTTCCTACTTAAGTTCAATTCATTCTTATTTTCTGCTTTTATATAGTTTACAGTGTTTATCTTTTTTCTTAGATTTGTTTTTATGGAAATGGCAATTCCTGTTTTGTCTTCGGAGAAGTCCTCATAGTATTGATCCCTTTCTCTTCCTATTATCCCTGCAATAAGCCCTATGGTAGTTGTTCTTGGAGGAAAATAGTAGGAGAGGGAAGAAGAGTTTGTATAGTACTTCCTAAAGTGCGCCATTTTGCCAATAAGATCAAATACTAAGACCTTCATAAAGATCACCAGCTTTATTGAATGCTCACTACTTTATCAGAGAAAGTAGCCTTTAACTGTTCTTTAAATGGACCACCTTTTACTTTTAGTTCATCGTCTTCAAAAATATAGATTTTTTCAATTTTTTCTTTGTTGGACTCCAAAAATGCTTTTAATTTATTCATATCAACCTCGTAATCCGATATATCTCTTAAGCCATCTACTTTATCCAATATAATTTTCCCTCTCATGTCCCCTAAGAACGTATTCTTGTCTTTATACTCCACCCTTAATAAAAATCTTGGTTTTTGTCCTACTTTACTTCTTGTGGATGCCATTAGGTTTATTCCTTCAATCATTGCCTTATCCAAAAGCTTTACGTCATCTTCAGAAAGATTTGTGTATTGGGCTCTGTATCCACTTACTATCCCATAAAAAGCAATTAGTGAGTAGTATAGTCGCCAATCCTTCCCAAAGGTACCAAATTCTTCTTTTTTTCCAGCAAATGTAGAAGTAATGGAGCTTGATCTGACAAGTTCTACCTTATTTAAAGAATATCCCCATGTAAACTGTACAGGTCCTGTAAGATTATAGCTTGCTCCTCGTTCCTTTTTTTCTCCTTCGATTGGCATTGTTGCCCCAAAAAGTCTAACATCTATTAATTTTGAAAGTAAAAAGTTTATGTCTTCCTTTGTTAGCTTATTCAGATCAACCTTTTTGTTTTCTTTTTCAAAAAATCTTTTCAGTCTTTCTGTGGCTTTGACAATTTCACCATCTACCTTTGCCACAAATATTTCATATCCTATACTTTCTAAATAGTCCCTAACATATCTTTTTAATCTTACATCACTAACAAGATTTACTTCTTTTTCATAATCCATTCTTGGTTTGTTCTCATCATCTGGATCACCATTAGGATTTGTCATTTTGGCATCATAAAGGAATAAAATCTCAGAATTTTTGGAATATATGCTCATTTAATTCTCCTCCTTTCCTCTTACTGAAGTTATTCTTTTATAGGTTGAATAAGAGTAACCAGAAAGAATATAGTAAACATTTTCAGTATCTGAGAGACTCCAATTCTTTATATGGGCATCAAGAAGGCTTTTCATTACTGCATATATTTTCTCATTGTACCCTCTTATCCTGTATTGGTCCAATTTATCGAATACATCGTTAGCAAGGTTTAAAAGATTTTTTGGAGACATTCCGTTGAAGTTGATTTTGTTTAGTATTGGCTTTTTAGCATTGTAATCTTCTGCTCCTTTTATTTGTTCTGCTCCAATTTCCCCTATAAGGTATCCGAGTAAGAATAGGGCGGTTTCTTCATTGGTAAATCCCATCTTTTCTATGTAGTTTGCCATGTCCTTGTCCAAAACTTCATGAAGAGAATTCATAAATTCACCTCCTTCTATAAGGTTTAGTTTCTCAAGAAGTTTTATAAGTAGATTTGTAGCGAGGATATCTCTTGTGAGATTAAAATCATTGTTGTTTCTGGGTTTAACATTGTAATCAGTACGTTCATAGATATATATTTTGGCTAAGGTCATGAAGGAATTAATAAGAAATTCTTTGTCCAATTTATATCCTAATAAAATATCCTCATATAGATCCAATATCTTTTTATATTCTTGGGATTCTCCTTTTCTAACAGGAACTAATCTATATATCTTGTCTAAAGAAATGAACCAATTTTTATCTTCTCCAAGGAGTTCATTTCCTATTTCTTGTACTTCAGACATTATTTTTGTTAGATGTTTAACTCTTGGAAGCGGGATTTCTCTGATATACTTTCTAATTTTAAATTCATTCCTTCCAGGTGGTTCATCGTAAAAGAGTATATCAACATAAGAATAATCAGTAATATTTTCGTTTTTTATATAGTCCTCCATTTCCTTTTCAATTTTCTCTTTGTATTCTATAAAGTCATCCAAAGTAAAAATAGACTTTGTAAAGTTTTTGGAAAATTTTATCCAATTTAAGGTTAACCTTTCACTTATTGGATTAAAGAATAGTCCAGGTATTATCCAAGCAGTGTTATCTGCCAGGTAAACATTGAGGTAGTTGTTCATATAACTTATTCCTGAGATGATATCTTTGTAACAATCTCTACAAATAGAGAAATTTTTAGTAAATCCTTTTATTTTTACTTTTTTGGTTGGTTCTCCTTCAAGTCCTGAAGAAAATGTTACTAAGTTAGTTATATAAAACTTTGCAGGAATCTCTGCTGTATCAGAAGTTAATTCATCTCTTTTTCCACATACAAAACATTCGCCTTCTATACTATTTTCAAATCTTTCCTCAATGATTTTTTGTTCCAAATACTCTATATATTCTTTTATTTCAGAAGGTTTTTTCCCATCTATAGTAAAACTATAAAGGGATATATCCTCTCCTTTAATTACATTTGCCTTTTCTATGAAGTTTAGAAGTAGTTTTTCATAACTATTTTTAAACTTTTTTATCTTTTTCTTTTTATCTGTTTCTTTAGAAGCAGTTTCCCTTATCTTTGCTATTTCATTATCTATTTCTTCTTTCCATTTCTTGAAAGGATTTAGCTTGCTAAGGTCTAAATATGTTATTTCTTCGTCTCCTAATTTATCTGTTACAAAAAACTCATCAAGAATAGCCTTAAGTTTGTTTTTAAGGTCTCCTTCTTTTAAACCTTTATAGAGATTCTTTGGAGACTCAAAGAATAGGTAGCTTACAGAGTCAGAAGTAAGCCTGTCTTGAGGATTATTCCCCCCACGATTACCCACCCACAAATATTTTTCAAATCTTTCTTCATTTAATTCTACGAAATCAATATTAGCAATTTTGTCCTCAAGATTAAAATCGACTACAATAATCATTTTATTTTTCTTTAGCTTATCCTTTTTAACTAAGGTTTGCACAAAATTTTCTCCTATGCTTTTTCTGTAGGTTTCGCCAATCTCCTTTATTTCCTTAAGCATTCTCTCACCTCCTTTTCTTTCTTTTTCCAAATTTCCCACATACCAAAGCCCTCAGAATTTTTGTTGCCAAGTCCTGCCTCATAGGTAGATAGGATTAATTCGCGAGTTCCTGAAATCTCATATATTCCTGTATAACCCTCAATGGGAGTATTTTTAAATAGGATTATTTTAAGATTTTCGCTCACAGAAAACTTTAATGGCTTAATATGTAGATAGGAATCTTCTGGAGGTTCCTTTTGGTATATTAGCTTGTATTTTTTCTTGGCATTTTTCTCAATGAGCTTGGAAAAGTCTTCTTCTATTGGTTTATAGTAGTGAATGAGGGTTTCATTGTTCTCTTTCTTTATGGTGCTATAAACTGTGATGGGGGAGAGAGCTTTTATAACAATCTTTTCTTCGATTCTTGGCAAGGTTACTATCTCTATTTGAGCTAAGTATATCTTGTTGTTTAGTAAATGAAATTCTCTTTCTCTTATGGATCTTTCTGCAAGATTTTCAACAATTTCTTCCTTTGGAGAAGAAAAATAAAAGGTTATTCTACTATCGAAAATTAAGAATTTCTTATCTTTTGATGGCTTTCCCTTTTCTAATATTCTTGAGAAGGTAAAAAGCTTGAAAGGTCTTTTCCCTAATAGGAAACCTTCTTCGTGGAGTTTTCCAGCAAGGTCAGGTGAGAACGTTTGGTATATTAAGCTTTGAAGATAATAATTATAGTGGTTGGGAAGAATAATCTTTCCATTTAAAGATTCATAAGTTAGTTTTATTCTCATTTTCTCCCCCATCTTAATCAAGTATTTTTCTAAACAAGAGTTTATCAAATTTTTTTGCTATAAACAATGACGAATATCATTATAATTTTGTTTTATCTTTGTTTTTCTCCTCTGAGGATTTATCTATTTCTTTTTTGACAAAGTTTACATCTATATAGGCAATCATAAGAGTATATTCTCCAGATTTTCTACTTAGAGAAAGCATTATGACACTTCTTGGAGTGAACCATGATGTAGAATAGTTGAAATTTCCTATGGGGAAGATTTCAGGATCTTTGCTTATAATTGGTTTTCCATATTTTTCACTTAATAAGTCTTTTAATTCAATATAAAGATCAACATAATCAGAATAATCTTCATACTTATCTGTTAATATATATCCTGCACTGTAGAGCTTATCTTCTTGGAATACGTAGAGACATGAGAAATTCCTGTTTAACAGTGTTTCTTCAAAGATTAAATCATTTTCGTCTTCAAAAATTGGAGTTTTCTTTTCTGCTTTTAAAACATCTGCTTTTGTCATTCCCCAGGTTACTTTTCTGAAATCATAAGTCTCCTGTGCAAAGGTTAAACTTAAAATTGAAAGTATGAAAATTGTTAAATGTAAAAATTTTTTCATGTAATCACTCCTTTCTTTTTCTTTCTAAGATTATTGTAACCTTTGAGGGTGTCAAATTCTGTCCCTCTACTTTTAAAAAAATTTAATACAAAATTTATACCTTTTTGGTATAATTTGAATTGAAAATAATTTTAAAAAGGAGGTTTGAAAAGATGAAAAAACTATTAATTCTCTTATTAGTAGGGATATCTCTAATTGGATTTTCTTTTGGACAGTCAAAACCTAAGATTGATGGCATACTTTCTCCTAATGAGTACAAAAATTATGCTTCATTTTCAAATGGAGAGTATAAAATATTTTGGAGCATTATTGATGATGGGGTTTACATTCTCATTACTGCTTTGACAAAAGGTTGGATAGCTCTTGGAATAAATCCTGGTGTTAAGGCAGGAGAGGCAGATTATATTTTAGGTTATGTTAAGGATAAAGAAGTAAAGGTAGTAGATTATTGGGCACCTGCAAAACATGTAGATCATGTTCCAGATGTGAAGTTAGGTGGAAAAGATGACATTTTAGAGTATGCAGGAGTTGAGTCCGGAAATTACACTACAATAGAGTTTAGAAGAAAGTTAGTAACTGGAGATAAGTATGATAAAGAGTTCCCAAAGACTGGTACTTTAAAGATTGTATGGGCTCTTGGACCATCTGATGATTTATCTACCAAACATTTTAAGGCTGGTTATGGAGAACTTAAGTACTAAGAAGGGGGGAGGGGGGTGATACTTTTTATGCACTCAGTTATAATCCTTTTTATCCCATATTAGATTTGTTTTTATTGGCATAATAGGAAGTAATGTTGTATAATTAGTCAAGATAGTTAACTAACCCGGAGGTGACATAATGCTTAGAGTTGGCATTATAGGGTTTGGAACCATGGGGAGAGTCCATTTCAATGCTTATAAAAGTATTCCAGAAACCCAAGTGGTTGCGATATGTGAAGAAACAGAATCCTTGAATTTCCCCGATATAAAAATATATAGAGACCCTTTAGAACTCATTAGAGATAAAAATGTGGATTTGGTTGATATATGTTATCCTACTCCTTATCACAAAGATTTAAGTATTTTTTCTTTAAGAGAAGGAAAACATGTAATATGTGAAAAACCGTTGGCAAGAACTCTTAGAGAAGGTGAAGAGATCTTAAATGCTTTGGAAAAAACAGATAGAAAATTTTTTGTTGGACATGTTTTAAGATTTTTCCCACAATATGAGATGGCAAACTCTTTAATTATGAATGGGACTTTAGGTAAGGTAGGAGTGGCAAACTTAAGAAGATGTGGCCCTTTCCCAATAGGTAGAAGAAATTGGTATGCTAATTTTGAAATGAGCGGAGGAGTTCCTTTAGATTTAGTTATTCATGATTTTGATTTTGCAAGATGGACTTTTGGAGATGTTGAAAGAATTTATGCAAAAGGTTCATCACCAAGAGGACAGAAAAATATAGATTATTTTTTATGTGTTTTAAGACATGAATCAGGAGTGATTACTCATGTTGAGGGTAGTTGGTCTCACCCTACCGGATTTTTTATGGGATATGAAATTACAGGGGAAAAGGGTATGTTGGAATTTGATAGTAGAAAGAGTAATCCTATTCAGCTAAGCTTAAAGTTTCTTGAGGAAAAGGAAGGTAAGGTAGCCTATCCAGAGAGTCCATTACGTGAAGATCCATATACAAAAGAGATTGCTCATTTTGTTGACTGCATTGTTAATAATAGAGAACCTATCGTTAATGTTTTTGATGCGTATAAAGCAATGGAGATATCCATAAAAGCTATTGAGTCCATAGAGAAAGAAAAAGTTATTTCCTTGAAAGGGGGTAAAAAATATGGTTAGGATAGGAATGGCAAGTTCTGCCCATATGCATGCTTATAGTTATATAAATTGTGTGTTAAAGAATCCGGATGCCAAATTAGTTGGTATTTATGACGAAGATAAAGAAAGAGGTTTTAATATTGCAAAGAATTATGGTACAACTTTTTATGAAAATTATGAAGATCTATTGAAGAATATTGATGGAGTTATAATTTGCTCCTCAAATAAAAACCATGCTCCTCTAACAATAAAGGCAAGTGAAAATGGCGTGCATGTTCTTTGTGAAAAGCCGCTTTCCATCTCAATTGAGGATGGAAAGAAAATGCTTCAAAGTGCTGAAAAGAATAATATTTTTTTAATGACAGCCTTTCCTGTTAGATTTGCTCCTCCTGCTTCAAGAGTAAAGGAAATAATTGATAATGGCACAATAGGGGAAATTATAGGAATTAGGGCAAGTAATCATGGTAAAATGCCTGGTGGATGGTTCATAAATAAAGATGAGGCAGGTGGCGGGGCAATAATGGATCATACAGTTCATGTAGTTGATCTTATTAGATGGTATACAGGGAAAGAATTTCAAAGTGTTTATGCAGAAATAGATACCAGAATTTATCCAGGACTTGGAATTGATGATTGTGGTATACTTCTTTTAACATTGGAGAATGGGAGTTTTGTGTCTTTAGATCCATCTTGGTCAAGACCAAAGGTTTTTCCCACATGGGGAGATGTAATAATGGAAATAGTTGGAACCAAAGGAGTTATTTCATTAGATGTTTTTTCACAAAATATTGTTTTTTATAACGATGTTGGAAACAGAATAACCTATGAAAATTGGGGAAGTAATATGGATTATGGTTTAATAGAACATTTCATAAATAGCATAAAAGAAAAGAAGTACCCTATGGTAACAGGATATGATGGTTATAAAGCTATGGAAGTTGCTATTGGGGCCTATCTTTCCTATGAAAGAAAAAAGGTAGTCAATCTTCCTCTATGAATCTCGTCTGTACTTTTTGAGCTAAGACGTGGTATTTAAAGCCGGAAGAAGGGATTATCTCCTTAATGTATCTCATTTTTATAATTTTGAATTTTCTAAGAAGGTCAAACACTTCGTTCTCGTCCACATAGTAGTGGAGAATCCCTTCTTCTTCATCATTCATCTTTATTAAAGTGTTTTCATCTATTCTTTTATGTTTTGGATTTTTAAAACTGGGACTTTCTTTTGAATTAAAGGTTAAATAAACTTCACTGTTTTCTCCTAGTACTCTCCATATCTCTGATATAACTTTTTTGATTCCTTTTTTGTTTGTATGATAAATTACATGATAGGCAAGTATGGAATCAAAAAAGTCAGAAGGATATGGAAGAAAGAGCATATCTCCCAGATCAATGTTCATATCTAAATTTTCTCTCTCAGCTTTTTCTCTTAATATGTTTAAACCACTCTCAGAAATATCAAAAGCATACACCTTAAATCCTTGTTTTAGAAAGAATAGAGCATGTCTTCCTACTCCACATCCTAAGTCCAAAAATTTTAATTTGCCTTGTTCTTTCCATCTATGAGCCAAATAGTAAACATCCTCTGATGGTATGTCCCATCTTTCATCTTTTATTTTTTCCCAATTCCATCCCTTTGATTCCAAATTTACCCCTCCCTTTCCATATAAGGATAAAGTTTATTTTCTTCTAAGATTTTATCATTCAATATTGTTTGTGAAAATTCATAAATGCTTTTTAGGTGCATTCCTGGGAAGGATTGATATAAATTAAGAGGATCCAAATGAATAGCTCCAATCTTTGCTCTGTTGGCTCCTAAAACGTCAATCATCATAATGTCCCCTACATAGATGACTTCTGAAGGTTTAAGGTTTAGGTCGTTGAGAGCGTATATAAATATTCTTGGATCTGGCTTCTCAATTCCAATTATTCCAGAGTCATATACTTTTTCAAAGTATTTTCTTAATCCAGCCTTTTTAATTTGTTCTTCTACTGTTCCATCGGAGTTGGAAATAACAGAAAGTTTAAATCCATTTTCTTTTAATAGTTTTAGCCCTTCGATGACCTCTGATGTAGTATAAGTCCAAATTAAATTATTTTCTTTTTCCCTCATCTTTTTTCGAATATTTACGCCTAATTCTATATCTATTCCAAGCCTATTTAGTAATAGGGGAATTAGATGAATAAATACAGAGCTATCTTTTACCCCATCTTTTCTAAAGAGATTATCATAGTAAAAAATAGTTTCATAGAAGGATTTTAAGATATCTTGAGGGGATAGGTTATACCCATATTTGTTGGCAAATTCACAAATAAGATCTACATTGGGATATATTATTGTTCCTCCCGCATCAAGAAATATGTATTTTAATGGCATTTTGTTACCTTAATCAGACTATTTTTTATTATTATAACATATAGATTAATTTAGTTTTAGCCCTTTTCTATAAACTTTAAATAGTTCTTTTATAGGTATGTATCTTCTTTTATAATATGGAGATTTTCTAAGGAGTACATACCTGATAACAGGACTGAATAGCTTAATAAAGAATATTTTATAACCTAAGGCTTTTTTAAGATCTTCTACATAATCTTCTATAGTTCTTCTTTGATAATCTAATAATTCTTGACTTTCTCTTGTATCCATCCAATCTGTAGGGAATGGCTTATTAGAAAAAGCCTCTTCAGGAAGCATACCAATCCCCATTCCTTCAAGAATTTTCTCGACCATTTCGCCATAGTAATAGTGGCATCTTGGACCGCCACCAATTAGCAGTATCTTCCCCCAAATTTTGTCACTTCTTACTCCTTTTGCAATAGCAAGTCCTACATCTCTTGTGTGTACATATTCCATTCTGTTTTTTAAAGATATTTCAAACATTTCCATGTCAAGCTTTAAATTTATTGGAAAAGAGGCTGACAATCTGTATATACAATAATCCAAACCAGAATTTTTAATTATTTCCTCACATTTTATTTTATGCTGTGAGTAATGCTCTATGGGAGATGGGGGAGTCTCTACAGTAAGAGGGGGTTCTAAGTGTTGTGTTAAACCATAAATGTGAACAGAAGAAGTAAATATAATTTTCTTTGGTGATGAAAGTTCTTGCATTGCAGAAACAAGATTTTTTGTTCCTTCCACATTTATTTTATAAGATATATCTGGTGCCTTTTCAGACTCTATTCCTGTAGATGAAAGTTTTGGAATGATGAAGGCAAGATGTACAACAACATCAATACCTTTTAATGCTTCTTTTATCTTATCTTTATCTGTTATATCTCCCCAATAGACTTCTATTTTCCCATCATATAGCCTTTTTAAGCTTTTATATATTTTCTCATTCTTTTTATTTTTAATATCAAAGCATCTTACCTCATCTCCCTGATTTATTATCTCTTCAATGGCACTTCTTCCAATGTTTCCAAAGGCTCCTGTTATCAGAACCTTCATAACTAATCAACCTCCTTTTTTATACTTGAAAGAATCAATTTCATTCCCTCCAAGCTTAATTTTTCCCAGTCCTCATCAGGGGAGAAGATCTCTTGTAATATTGTTCCAATAGCAAAGGAAATTAAGGTTCTTGAGAGAAGATCTGGATCTATTTTTTTTATACTTCCTTCATTAATTCCTTCCTCAATTAAGCTTGAAAAGTATTCTTTATACCTTCTATAGTAGTTTCTTAAACCATTAATTATTCTTTCATCCTTTGTGCTTCTTCTTAGAAATTCCAAAAATAAAAATAGCTTCTGCTCTGATTGTGAAAATATATCCTTGAAAATTTCTCCCATCTTTATTATGCTTTGAAAAACTTCTTTTTCTTCTTTTCTTTTTTCCTCAAGTTTCTCATAAAGTTCTGATAACCAAAAATCAAGAACTTCTAAAAAAAGGGATTCTTTAGTGGGGAAATAATGAAAAAAGGCTCCTTTACTTATACCTACTTCCTTGCAAATATCTTGCACACTTGTTGCATCATAACCGTTTAAGGAAAAGAGTCTTTCTGCACATTTTAAAATTTTTTCTTTTGTGTTACTCATTTTTATTTCACCTCATATACCGACTGGTCGGTATAATTATACCAAATTTTTTACCCTTTTTGCAAATTTTTCCTTTATGTTGACATAAGATTTATTATGGGGTTAAAATTCAGTATCTATAAAAAATAAGGGGAGAAAAAATATGTTGGTCTCGTTGGTTAATTTTTTGCCTATATTAATTCTTTTCATAGTAGGTTATACCCTCAAGGTTAGAAAGTTTGTTAAAGAAGATACTATTAAGGATATAAAATCTTTAATTGTTAACCTGTTCTTACCCTCATTGCTCTTTTTAGCCTTTTTAAGGACAAATTTTGAAACAAGATATATGTTAATTGTTTTGGCAATGTTTCTTGTTTGTTTATTGGCATTACTTTTAGGTTTTTTATTAAGAGGGCTTTTTAAAATAAAATACTTCTATTTTCCATTTCTTATGAGTGGGTTTGAGGCTGGAATGTTGGGTTATTCTTTATACACTTTCCTTTTTGGAAAGGAAAATATTGCAAAATTTGCTATTGTAGATTTGGGACAGGTAATGTTTGTCTTTTTAGTGATGGTTACTTTACTTTTAAGGTATAGTGAGGAGAAGAAATCAAGCATATTAAACAGTTTTAACTATTTTTTAAAAGTTCCTGTTATTTGGGCTATATTGTTAGGCATTATTATTAATAAAACGGGTCTTTTAAAGGTCTTTACTGGAAACTTTTTATGGGAATCTATTGTTAAGGTTTTGGAAATGCTTGGAGGATTAACGGCTCCTTTGATTGGGATAATTATTGGCTATGAGCTGAATTTTAAAAATATTGATTTTAGTTCCTCTAAATATGTTTTTATAAGATATGTTTTTATGGTAATTTTTGCAATGCTTTTTAATAAATACATAGTTGTTAGTAAATTAGGATTAGATAAACTCTTTACTCATGCAGTATTCATCATGTTTCTTTTGCCACCTCCCTATGTAGTTCCTTTGTATGTCAAGGATGAGAATGAGCAGAAATTTCTTTTTAATAATATATCGCTTTCAACAGTTATTAGTATTGTTCTGATTTTGATTTATCAGATGATTTTTATATAAGGAGGGGAAAGTTATGAGATGGGGAGTAGTTGGGGTAGGAAAAATAACGAGAAACAGGTTTTTGCCTGCTTTAGAGCAGGTAGAGGGTGCAATTTTAACTGCAATAGTTACAACCCACCCAGAAAACGTGAAGGATCTTGCAGAAAAGTATAATGCAAAGATCTATGAAAAAGTGGAGGATTTAGAGAATGTGGATGTTGTTTACATAGCAACTCCTAATAGTATGCATAAAGATCAAGTTATCTCCTGTGCTAAGAAAAAGATTCACATACTTTGTGAAAAACCTATTGCTTTAAATTCAAAGGAAGCTATGGAGATGATTAGAGCATGTGAGGAAAATGGGGTTGTTTTAGGGGTTGCAAACATGGGAAGATTTAACCCATACAATGTTGGAGCTAAAAGGCTTTTAGAGGAAGGTATTGTAGGAAGGATCGGGATTATAAAGGCAAGCTATTCTTTTGTGAATGTTGAAAGGGATAAGTGGAGGTATGACCTAAGTCTTTCAGGGGGTGGAGCTATAATGGATATTGGAGTTCATGTGATCAATACTCTACATTTTTGGCGACCAAATAATAAAATAGTTGAGATAGCAGGTATTAATGAATACTTTGGCTATGAGGTTGAACAGAATGCAGGAGCTGTGGCAAGGTTTGATGATGGTGTTATAGTTCTTATGGATGCAAGTTATGACACATCTTTATCTGTATCTTTTGAAATTAAAGGAGATAAAGGAATTTTATACGTTTTAGATACTTTATACCAGGAGTATGATGGAAAGGTGATATTAAAAAGAGAGAATAACTTTACTTTATTTAATTTTTATGGAGAAAATCAGTATGTTTTAGAGATAAAGGATATGGAAGATGCAATAAGAAATAAAAGGAGTCCAAGAACCGATGGATATGAGGCTCTTAAAGATATGACGGTTATAGATGCATGGTATCAGTCCTCAAAAGAAAAAAGATTAGTAAGGATATAGTTTTTATGAGCTATATTGATCTTTTTTGGGTATTTTTGAAAATTGGTTGGCTAACTCTTGGTGGTGGGTATGTGATGATTCCTCTCTTTATGGAGGAGTTTGTTAAAAAAAGGAAATGGGTTACTCAGGATGAATTTTTAGAAACATTGACATTGGCTCAGTTATTTCCAGGTCCTATTGCATTAAATTTTGCAGTGGCAATCGGTTATAGATTGAAGAGGTTAAAAGGGGCATTAGTTAGTGCAACTGCTGTGATCCTTCCTTCTTTTGTCTCTATACTTGTTATTGCTATTTTTTTTCTCAGATTTGAGGAAAATAAATTTGTGCAGGGGCTCTTTTATGGGCTTCGCCCTGCAATAGCTGGTCTTATGGTTTTCAGCATATACGAGATATTATCAAAATACAAATTTACTTATATAAAGATAATAATTGCCATACTATTTACTTTGGTATTAATTTTGTTTAAACTAAATCCTGTTTATATAATTATTTTAGCTTTAATTGGTTCTATATTATGGGTATATACTGGGCATTGATCAGAGTATTCTTCTTAATTGGGCTTTTTGGTTTTGGTGGGGGATATGCAATTATTGCTCTTATAAGGTACTTTGTTACTATACAAGAGAAATGGCTTACTTCTACCCAATTTATAGACGTACTTGCTATATCACAAATTACTCCTGGTCCTATTGCAATCAATTCTGCTACCTTTATAGGATATAAAATGGCTGGTGTTTTAGGCTCTGCTATTGCCACATTAGCTTCGGTATTTGCTCCTTTTATCCTTGTCTTTTCCTCTTCTTATTTTTTCCATAAATTAAATAGTGATAAATTTAAAAGGGTATTAGAAAATTTGAGACCTATGACCTTTGCCTTAATTATATCTGCTACCTACAGTATTGTTTCTTCATCTCTATTGGATTTCAAAAGCTTTATAATATTTCTAATCTCAATCTTTTTATCCTATATAAACTTTGGAAATATACCTCTCCGCTTGCTATTGATGGCAATCTTAGGAGAAATATTATATTTTCTTCGTTTTTAGATATTCTTCTACCCCAACTTCATCGAGTAATTTTGCTTTTTCTTCTACTTCTTTTTTCATTTTTTCTTTATACTCTTTAAGTTTTTCTTTGAGCTCAGGATATTTAATAGAAAGAATTTGAATAGCTAAGAGACCTGCATTTTTGGCTCCATTTATTGCAACTGTTGCTACAGGAACGCCAGATGGCATTTGAACAATTGAGAGTAAGGAATCCAAGCCATTCAGGGAGGATGTCTTTATGGGGACACCAATAACAGGTAAAGTAGTAATACCTGAAATTACTCCTGGAAGATGCGCAGCACCCCCTGCACCAGCAATTATGACTTCTACTCCTTTTTCTTCTGCATTTTTAATAACATTAATAGTTCTTTCTAAGCTACGATGGGCGGAGGCTATGGTAATCTCGTAATCTACTCCAAAAGATTTTAATACTTCTCCTGCCTCTTTCATTATAGGAAGATCAGAGTCACTTCCCATAACAATAATTACTAATGGCTTTGACATGTTTGATACTCCTCCTTGTAAATTTTTCATATTATAACAAAAGCTAAAGGGCGGTCAATATTTGACCGCCCTTCAAAAATATTAGGGAGGGTGAGAATGGTGATTAAAATTTTTATTCTCTAATTATTGCTAAAATATCATTTCTTTGCAAGAGGAGATACTTTTTACCTTGGATCTCCAATTCGTCTCCACTATATTTCCCAAATATTACGTAATCTCCTACCTTTATTTTTTCTTTTAAATCTTCGTCGGTCCCTACAGCAATAACCTTTCCAATTCTTGGTGTTTCTCTTGCTGTCTCAGGAATATATATACCTGAGCTTGTTTTTTCATCCCCTTCCGCCCTTTCTATAAGAACTCTATCATCTAATGGCTGAACTTTATCTACAGCTAAATTTGGCATTTTAAATCCCTCCTATGCCTCGTATTGTTTTAGTAATTGATCAATTAATGGTCTATTGAAACCAACAATTGGTCTATTGTTTATTAAAATAACAGGGACTCCTGTTTGTCCTGTTAATCTAATAAGATCCTGAGCTGCCTTTGGATCTCTTTCTACATTTATTTCATAAAAATTCACACCTTTTTGTCTTAGGTATTCTTTTGCAGCCCTACACCAAGGACAATGAGTTGTAGTGAATATTACTACTTTTGCCTTAGTCATTTCTATAACACCTCCTTTATCATAATACACCATATAGTATATTTATAAAGTTACATTTGTCAATAGATTTTGACTACAATTAATATTAAATTTTTTAATACCCTATTATGTATGGTAATAACGAAAGTAACACTTAAGATGGACTAACATGGATATAGTTATTACCATTAAACATATATTTCAATAGCAGTATGAAGGGCAACTTTTTCTATGTGAAGGATTTTGTTTTTTTATATTGACTATAATTATATTTTCCCCTTATACTTTAACAAAGTTTTTGGAGGTGATTTTTATACATGGGCAGTGTAAAGGACTTAATAATTTTAGAACCCCCAACGGAACGCAGTTTAGGAAGAGGCAGATTTATCTTTTCAGATAGATATTCTGTTTTTGATTATGGAGAGATGCCAGATCACATTGATGATAAAGGAAAAGCTATTTGTATTGCAACCGCTTATTTTTTTGAAAAGTTAGAGGATATAGGAATAAAAACTCATTATTTAGGAATTGTGGAGAATGATACTCCAAAATCCTTAAGTGAACTTAAGAATCCCAGTAATGTTTTAGAGTTCAAGATGGTAAGAGTTTTAAAACCAGAGTTAAAAGATAACATTTATGATTACTCCATATTCAAAAAAGAACGTTATAATTTTCTTCTTCCCTTAGAAGTGATCTATAGAAATTCTCTACCTCAAGGCTCCTCTGTTTTTAAAAGATTAGAGGAAGGGAGCATTACTCTTGAGGATTTAGGATTGAAGGAAATGCCAAAGCCTGGAGATAAATTAGAAAAACCCATAGTAGATTTCTCTACTAAATTAGAGGTTAATGATAGATATTTAAATTATAAAACTGCACAAGAAATAAGTAACCTATCTGATGAGGAGTTTAGAAACTTGATTGAGACAACATTACTAATTGATGACTTGATTACTAAAACTGTTGAAAGAATAAACTTAAAAAATGAGGATGGAAAAGTAGAATATGCTTTTGGGCTGGAAAGGGATCTTATGCTTGTAGATGCTGTGGGAACTCTTGATGAGTGCAGGTTTACCTATGATGGAATACCTGTTAGTAAGGAGATTGCAAGAATATACTATAGAGATACTGAGTGGTATAAAGAAGTAGAGCTTGCAAAGAAAAAGGATAGATTTAATTGGAAGTCTTATGTTTCAACCCCTCCCCATTTACCAAAGGAATTAAAGGAGTTAATATCTTTGATATATAAGGCTTATACAAACGAAATCACCCAAAAAGAGTGGTTTGATACTCCTCCCCTCAAAGATCTTCTTAAAAGGTTAAAAGAGTGAGGTGATATTGTGGAATGTAAACTTTTAATAGGTGGTTCTGCTGGACAGGGAATTGCCACCATATCCAGTCTAATGTCTAAGTATTTTCATAGAATGGGATATTACATCCTAACTATGGAAAGTTACCAGTCAAGAATAAGAGGTGGGCATAACTTTAGCTTAATTAGGATATCTGATAGTGAAGTTTATAGCATTGATAATAATTATGTAGATATATTGATAGCTTTAAATAATGAGACTATTAATTTACATGAGCATGAAGTAAAAGAGGGAGGATATATTATCTGTGATACAGAGATGAAAATTGATTCCCAAAGTAAAAAGATACTAAGAATACCTATGAGAAAGATCGCAGTAGAGAAGACAAAGACAAGAATTGTTGAAAATACTGTGGTTTGTGGGGCGCTTGTAGCAATGAGTAATGGTGATATTGAGGTTATGAAAAAGATAATTTCAGAAAATTTTAAAGGAGAAGATCTGAATAAAAATATTGTTGCAATAGAGGAAGGATATAATTTTGGTCTATCTTTAAACACAAAATGTAAAGAGTTTCCTAAAATATCATTAAAGGAAAGGTTATTATTGAATGGTGGTTCTGCGGTTGGACTTGGAGCTATCGTATCAAATTGTAAATTTTTATCCTCTTATCCAATGACGCCTGGAACAGCAGTTATGAACTTTTTAGCTACTTATGAGAAGGATTTTAATATTGTAGTAGAACAAGCGGAGGATGAAATTTCTGCAATAAATATGGCAATTGGAGCCTTTTTTGCAGGAGCAAGATCAATGGTGACCACATCAGGAGGAGGTTTTGCTCTAATGGTGGAGGGACTAAGTCTTTCAGGGATGACTGAAACACCTGTTGTAATTCATATAGCCCAGAGACCTGGACCAGCTACAGGTCTTCCTACAAGAACCGAACAGGCGGATTTGAATTTTGTTATTCATGCGGGGCATGGAGAATTTCCACGATATGTTTGTGCACCAAGAGATCAAGAGGATGCCTATTATAAGACTATAAAAGCCTTTGATTTAGCTGAAAAGTACCAAATTCCATCCATAATATTAACGGATCAGTATCTGATAGATTCTATTAAGACGATAGAGGGGTTAAATCCGCCAGAATATAAGAGTTATAGAGTTAAGGGAAGTAAGGATTATTTGAGACATAAGATTACAGAAGATGGAATATCTCCCTTTGCAATTCCAGGAGAATTTGAGGGACTTGTGATTACTGATAGTGATGAGCATGATGAAGAGGGACATATTACTGAAGATTTAGAAATAAGAGTGAAAATGGTTAATAAACGCATGAAGAAACTTGAACTTTTATACCAAGAAGTAGAAGAACCCTTATACTTTGGAGTTGAGGATCCTGAAGTAGTATTTATTGGATGGGGTTCAACCTATGGAGCAATTAAGGAAGCCATATCTAAACTGATAAAAGAAGGCTATAAAATAGGACATTTACATTTTTCTGACATTTATCCAGTTCCTAAAAAAACCATTATGAATTTTAAAAATAAGAAGCTTTTTACTATAGAAGGAAACTATCAGGGGCAATTTGCAGGGTTATTAAGAAAAGAGCTTTGTATTAATGTAGAAAAGGGATTAGTAAAGTATAATGGAATGCCCTATTTTTCAGATGAAATTATTGAAGGGGTGAAAAAAATCATGGGGTGAATTTAAACGAGTATGATAATAATCAGGTTCCTGCTTGGTGTCCAGGATGTGGTAATTTTTCTATTTTAAAATGTATCAAAAGAGCTTTATCAGAGCTTAACATCCCTCCTTATAAGGTACTTATGGTTTCTGGAATTGGTCAAGCAGCAAAGGCTCCTCATTATTTTAAATGTAATCTTTTTAATGGATTGCATGGAAGAGATATTCCTAATGCTGTAGGTGCTAAGATTGCTAATAAAGATTTAATAGTAATATGCGAGTCAGGAGATGGCAATACCTATGGAGAGGGAGGAAACCATTTAATCCATAATATTAGAAGAAATGTTAACATAAAAGTTTTTGTGCATAATAATCAAATATATGGATTAACAAAAGGACAAGCATCCCCTACAAGTGATGTGGGAATGAAAACAAAGGTACAGCCCTTTGGTGTACTTTATCCACCTCTGAATCCTATAGCATTGGCAATTACTTTAGGAGCAAGTTTTGTAGCAAGGTCCTTCTCAGGAGATGAGGATCATCTAACAGAGATGATGAAGCTTGCAATCACCCATAAAGGTTTTGCTCTTTTGGATATACTTCAGCCTTGTGTAACTTTTAACAAAGTGAATACCTTTGGATGGTACATGGAGAGAGTTTACAAATTACCAGAAGATTACAATCCTTATGATTTTAAAAGTGCCTTTGAAAAGGCATTAGAGTGGGGGGATAGAATTCCAATTGGTGTAATTTATAAAAATGATAGACCAACTTATGAAGAACTTTTACCCCAATTAGATGGAGAACCATTGTATAGAAAGATAAATGATCCAAAAGAGATGCTTGAGAAAATTATAAAGGATTTTGTGTAGAGTAGGGAAGGTTTTTTTATGGAGGTAAATGTAAAGGATTTTGGGGCTATTGGGGATGGAATTTGTGATGATACATTAGCTATCCAAAAAGCCATAGATTATTGTAGTGAAATAAAGGGTAGAGTAATTTTCCCTCCTGGAATTTATTTGTGTAAGCCCATAAAACTTTTGTCTAATGTAGAAATAGTTATATCTTATGGGGCTACCATTAAAGCAACAAATAATTTTAATGATTATTCTGCCATAGGTTATAAGCATAATGAATGGGGAGATGTAAAATCTTCATCTATGCATTAAATGAGGATAATATTTCTATTAAAGGGGAGGGAGTTATTGATCTTTCTGGGGAGAGTTTTTTTGATTTTTCAAAGACCTTAAATCCTATTGAAAATATAGATCTTCTTACTCCAGAACAGATAGAGGAGACAGAAGCAAAACCATTGGAACGTCCTAATCAACCTATATTTTTCTATAATTGCAAGAACTTGACTATTGAGAATGTGACCTTTAAAGATTCTCCTTGTTGGACTATTTCTATAAACTCCTCAGAAGGAATTAGAATAAGGGGAATAAAAATTATCAATAATCTTAGAATACCAAATAGTGATGGAGTCCATCTATGCTCATGCAGGGATGTATCTATTTCAGAATGCAAGTTTGTATGTGGAGATGATTGTATAGCTCTAACTGGAATAACTAATTGGGATAAACCTTGTGAGAATGTGATGATAAGTGATTGTTTCATGGAGACAAGATCTGCAGGGGTAAGAATAGGGCATTTGGATAGTAAGGTTCAAGATGTAAAGATAAAAAACCTAATAATAAGTAATTCCAATAGAGGGATAGGAATATTTGCCAATGGGAGTAAAGGATATGTGAAGAATATCTATATTAGTAATGTTATAGCGGATACCCACATATATGCAGGAACATGGTGGGGAAAAGGCGAACCTTTAGTTATTCAAGCCCCTGAATCTGGAAACTTTATAGAAGATATAAAAATTGAGAATTTGATTGCAAGGTCTGAGAATGGAATTGTAATATGGGGGAAGGATAGGAATATAAGAAATGTGGAATTGAGAAATGTTCTAATTGGTATCTCTTATGGAAAGAATAGAGAGCTTTTTGGAAGGTACATTGATCTGCAACCATCTGGTTTTCAGGAATTAAAAGAGTACAAAAGCTATATACCTTGGGTTATATTGAAGTCAGTAGAAAATTTTAATTATTCAGATGTACTTTATTATAAGGAAAGTAGCGACAAAGTATATAGTATAGAAAAATTAGAACTTTAACTATTTTCTTAGGGTTTTTTCAAATTTTGATAACATTATATCGTAATTTTTTATTTTATTATTTAGTTTTTCTAAGGCTCTTTGCATAACCTCAATTTGGGCTATAATTTTATCTCTTTGCTCAATTAATATTTGCTTTCTTGCTTCTAAGGTAGATTCTCCTTCTTGCATTAATTTCACATACTTTAGGAGAGCGTCTATTTCAATTCCTGCGCTTCTCATACACTTTATAAATTCTATCCATCTGCAGTCATCTTCGGAATATTCCCTTATGCCATTTTTATTCCTCTTTACCTTAGGAATTAACCCAATCTTCTCATAATATCTTAATGTATCTTGTGAGATTCCATACTTTTCGCTTACTTCCTTTATAGTCATACCCATTTTATTATCCCTCCTTCTTATTTGATGAAGTGGGAAAGAATTCTTAATATAGTAATTACTATGGATACAAAATTTGCTATTTTATTCTCATAGTCTTCTAATGTAGGCTCCTTTAATCTCTCTAATTCTAAAAGCTTATTTATTTTTTCCTCAAGTTGAGGAATTTCTTTTGTTTGTCTTGCTTGTTTTTCTAATTTTTCTAATCGGTAATTAGCATAAGTTGTTAATGCAGAGCTTGATACCCACATGCCAAAACAAGTTGGGCAATAATAAATGTCTATTTCTTTTGGGATAAGGAGATCTTTGAGGAGTGAAAGAGGAGTGTTATCTACTGGGCAAGCTGTTGGTTTACATTTTATGCTACTTTGGTTTATAACTATCTGATCTACACTTTTGGGATTTAAATATGTTAATTCCCACTTATCAAACCAAACACCACTGCAATTGGGACATAAATCGATCTCTATGTATCCCCCATAAAAGTTGAGAACCCTCTTAGGGATTAGTTCCTTACCACAACATGGGCAAATTTTCATGGATTTATTTTATCACTAAATATTTCATGGGGGTATAAGTAATTTAATTTTACCAAGGTTAGACGGTTATCTCTATTTGTCTTGAAATGATTTACTGAGCAGGAACTTATAGTAAGCCTTCCTACACCAAGGGATTTTATCTCGAGAAATACTGAGATAGCTATTCTTATTATTGCACCATGAGTGAATATGGCTATTTTCTCGTTACTGAAATTGGATAATAGGAATTCTTTTTCTTTTTCAATTCTTTGATAAGCGGATAAGAAATCTTCTCCTCCTGGGATTTTCGCCTTCTCTGTATTGTAAACCCAAGTTTTACTTATTTCAGGATATTTTGAGATTACTTCACCTATAGTTAAACCTTCCCACTCACCAAAGTCATACTCAATCCAGTTATCTCTAATTTTTATATCCAGATTTAGTTTTTCTGCTAAGGGTTTGGCTGTCTCTATGGCTCTCTTTAGGGAACTACTAAAAATCAAAGAAATACCTTCCTGATAAAGGAATTCTGCCAGTACTTGGGCTTGTCTTTTTCCCCTTTCATTGAGAGGGACATCAGTCCTGCCTTGGTATCTTCCCTCTCTATTCCAATCAGTCTCACCATGCCTTATAAGAAATATTTCCATCATTTTAAATATTATATATTACCAAGACAAAGCTTGACACTCTTTAATTTAATTGATATTCTTTTTACAAGGTGTATTATAAATCTTTTATATGGAGAAGGAGGTACTATGCCTACCAAAGAAGAAATTATAAAAAGTTTTCCTCCTACCCAAGATAATATTTTAGATATTCTCCATGCTCTCCAAAATAGTAACCCTTACAATTATTTGACCCCAGAAGATATTTTACTTTGTTCCCAATACCTCAAATTGCCTTATAGCTATGTTGAAGGAATAGCTACTTTTTATTCCATGTTTAGCCTTAAGCCACGTGGCAGATTTGTAATAAGACTTTGTGATTCACCTCCTTGTCACCTAATGGGTTCTGAGTCTTTATTGGATTTTCTTAGAGAAAAACTGGGAATTGATGTAGGAGAAACTACAAGGGATAGAGCATTCACTTTGGAATTAACCAGTTGCTTAGGAGTATGTGCTGTTGCTCCTGCAATGATGATTAATGATGAGGTGTACGGTAATCTAACGCCTGAAAAGGTGGAGAAAATTTTAGAGGAAAAGAGGGGTGAACTATGACTATACCAAGAAGCCATGTGCTTATTTCTATAGATGCTAATACTCTTCTTGCAGGAGCAAAGGCTGTAGAGACCGCTCTTCTTGAAGAGCTAAGGAAAAGAGGATTGGCGGATGAAGTGAGCGTAATTGAGACAGGTCCTTTAGGGGTTATTGGGAAAGGTGTAGTAATGGTGGTATATCCCGAGGGAGTATTTTATGGGAATGTAAAGGTTGAAGATATTCCAGAGCTTGTGGAAGAGCATTTTATAAAGGGAAGACCATTAAAAAGATTAATTATATCTGCCACTCCTCCTACTTTTATTCCTAAGGAGGAGGTAGGTCTAACAAAGAAACAGGAAAGAATAGTATTAAAAAATTCTGGAGTTATTAATCCTGAAAGTATAGAGGAGTATATTGCGACGGGAGGTTTTGAGGGGTTAGCAAAGGCACTAACAGAAATGTCTCCTGAAGATGTAATAAAGGAGGTGAAAGATTCAGGTCTTAGAGGGAGAGGTGGTGCAGGATTCCCCACAGGCTTAAAATGGGAGTTTACAAGAAAGTCTCCTGGTGATGAAAAGTATATACTATGCAATGCGGATGAAGGAGAGCCAGGAACCTTTAAAGATAGATTAATTTTAGAGGGCGATCCTTTTAGAATAGTTGAAGGTATGATTATTGCAGGTTATGCAATAGGAGCTAAAGCTGGATATATCTATATTAGAGGAGAGTATAAATTATCAATTGAAAGAATGCAAAAAGCAATAAATACTGCCAGAGAATACGGTCTTCTTGGAGAAAACATCTTAGGAACAGGATTTAATTTTGATATTTATATAAAGAAGGGCGCTGGAGCATATATATGTGGAGAAGAGACAGCCTTGATAGAATCCTTAGAAGGGAAGAGGGGAATTCCAAGAATTAAACCTCCTTATCCTGTAGCAAGAGGACTTTGGGAAAAGCCTACCGCCGTTAACAATGTGGAGACTATAGCAAATATTCCAGAGATAATTAGGAATGGTGCAAGTTGGTTTAGAAAGTTTGGTACTGAAAAATGTCCAGGTACAAAAGTGTATACCATATTGGGACATGTTGTTAATGCAGGTCTCATTGAAGTGGAGATGGGAACTACTCTAAGAGATATTATCTATAAGTATGGTGGTGGAATTCAGGATGGCAAGAAGTTTAAATGTGCTTTAGTAGGAGGAGCTGCAGGAGCCTTCTTAGGGGAAGAAATGTTAGATGTTAAAATGGATTTTGATAATTTAAAGGAGTATTCTGCTGTACTTGGCTCTGGAGCTATTTTGGTTATGAATGAGGATGCATGTATTGTAGATATGTTGAAGAGCGTACTTCACTTCTTCAAGCATGAATCTTGTGGAAGATGTACCCCTTGTAGAGTAGGAACTAAAAAACTGGTAGATATAATTGAGAAATTTGCTTCCCTTGAAGGAACAGAGGAAGATTTAGAAGAGATGAGAAATATTAGTTTGGTAATGAAAGATACTTCCTTCTGCCCTCTTGGACAATCCGTACATCTTCCTGTAAATTCAGCACTGAAATATTTTAGAGATGAGATTTTAAATCATTCAAAAGAAAAGTATTGCCCTGCTTTAAGGTGTAAACCTAAGAAGGTTTTGGTGAAGGAATAATAAAAAGGGGAGGAGGAATCCTTCCCTTTTAGCTTTTATAATTTTCATTCATTTTTTCAATTTCTTTCTTAATTTCTTCTCTTAATTTTGCTGGTTCTAATACTTCTGCATGAGATCCGTAGCTTAATACCCACCTTTTTACCTCATCGATATTTGCTGTGATTTCCAAAATTACCTCTCCATTTCCTAAATCTTCTATTTTTTGGGTTTCATGCCAGATTCTTTCCTTAATCCACTTTGCCTGAAATTCATCAAATTTAATTTTAATCCTTTCACTTTCTCCTTTATAAACTCTAAAGGCATTTTTGAAGTAATCCTTAATGTTGAAATCTTTGGGTATTTCAAATCTTTCATCTAAAATTTTTATCTCTTTTACTCTATCCATAGCAAAGTCTCTCATTTCCTTTCTTAGATGGCAATAACCGCAGAAATACCATACTCCCTCATAATTATATATATGGTATGGATCTACCTTCCTCAAATTCTCTTCACCTGTAGATATAGAGTGATATTTAATTGCTATTCTTTTTTTATCCATAATTGCTTTAAATACTTTTTTGAAGACATCATTAATATCTACTCTCAATTTAATAGGATGTATAGAAACAGAGAGAGCCATCTCTAAATTTTTTGAGTCAATAGTAGTATTATCTGGGAAAATAGATACTATCTTATTTAGAAGATTTTTAAAGTCTTCTTCTAAAGGTGTATTTTGAAATTGTTGAAACATATTGGCACTAAGTATTAAAGCAAGAACTTCTCCTTCTGTAAGAGGTGGAAAGGGAAAGTTACTTTTTTCACGGAAAAAGTAGCCTCCGTGTTTTCTACTGTATTCTAAAGGAAGATTAAACTCATCTCTTAGGGTTTGTAAGTATCTCTTGATGGTTCTTTTGCTAATTTCTCCATATTCGTGGCTAATTTCTTTTGTTAATCTATCTAAGCTTGGATAGTTTTCATCCCTAATTTTTTCAAAAATCTTATACAATATAATAAGAGGTCGTCTTTTTGACATAATCTCACCCTTTTATTAAACTTCACATGCTATTATATAATAATAACCTAAGATAGAAAAATAGACACAAGAATGGGAGGTGAAAATTAACTTTATGAATTTTGATGAAATGTTATTTAAATACTTTAAAAAAGAGCAATTAGATAAGATAAAAAATACAAAGGTTGTTATTGCTGGTTGTGGTGGTCTTGGTTCTAATGTTGCTGTATCTTTAGTAAGATCTGGTTTTTGCCATTTATATCTAATTGATCATGATTATGTGGAGATTTCAAATCTAAATAGACAAGCTTATTTTTATGATCAAATTGGGCTTCCCAAGGTTATTGCCTTAAAAGAAAACCTTTTAAGGATTAATAAAGATATAAATGTTTTAACCTTTCAGGAGTTTATTAATAGGGAAAATGTTTATAAGCTACTATCTCATGGAGACATAATTGTGGAGGCTGTAGATGATAAGGAGACAAAGCTACTACTTTTAGAAACGGCACATATGTTAAACAAGAAAATTGTAATGGCAAATGGTGTTTGTGGTTTTGGGGATGTAGAGAAGATATCTATAAAAAGATTTAAAAATACTACTATCATTGGGGATTTTGAAAGTGACAATTCTACCATTCCTCCATATGCTCCAAAAGTCTCAGTTGTGGCTAATATGCAGTGTGATGAGGTTTTGAGAATTGTTTTAAAAGATTCTAATTATTAGACCTTTTATATAATAGTTCTTTTCTATGTTTATAATATATTATAGAAAGATTACCTATATAAAGGATAAGTAAGTGGGACATCCCTGTTAATACTTTATAGGCTACATAAATAGAAAGAGATGAGAATCCTACTATTACTTTTTTGGCATCTTCTTCAGGGGTTGTTGTGCCGAATATTAAGACTAATATTAGAAGAATAATGCCAAGAAAAAGGACAGCCTCTCCATTAGTAAGCAGTGTCCAGGCTCCAAAACTTGTAGCAATTGCTTTACCGCCATTAAAATATAACATGGGGGAAAAGGCATGTCCTGCTATTCCTGCGAGGGCAGCTAATGAGATTATATTTGGCTCAGTAACAATGCCATAATGAATAAATAGGTTTAGTGGGAACATGCCTTTAAAATAGTCAAGAAAGATGCCTAACAGACCAAATTTCCAACCTGCAGAAATCCAAAGGTTGTAGCCTCCAGGATTTCCATCTCTTACCTTTCTTAAATCTATATGAAGCATTTTGGCAATTAAATAAGAATACATGATGGAGCCTGATATGAACTGGATTATAATAACTAATAGATTTCTCATTATACTTTTATCTCCCTTCCTTTCCATTTTACCTTTCTAAGAAAAAAGGTCTTTATACATGAAACAAAGAAAATAAAAAGGAAGAATAGAAAATGAAAAGGATAAAGAATATTATCTAAGATATTATAGTCTCCTAACTTTTTGTTGAATATAGAAAGTTGAATTATATACAGAATATACATAAAAACCTGTTTGTCGAAAATTAAAGAGAAGATAGAGGAATATATTCCTGTGAACCATAGAAATAAAACCAGAAAATTTATAAAACCAGCAGAAATAACTCCGCGTCCTATATTTTTTGTTATTCCTTCATATAGCTGGGTTAATCCCTTTGGATACATCCTAAACTTGACGATCCCATTTCCTAAATAATTATGAACTTTCAATTTGTGCTTCATGTAGAGCTTTCCCAATTCTACATCTTCAATAACCTTATCTTTTACGGAGAAGTGTCCACCCACTTTTTCATAATCTTTTCTAAAGGTGGCTATTAAAGGTCCATAAGCACCTATTGGTTTATTCTTAAGAAACTTTATTAAAACCATTGACCCCACTGTAGCCATATTAAAGACAAAATTTAAATGTTCATAAGGTTTCTCTAATCTTTGATAGGGCCAAATTGATATTAGTCCTTCGTTTTTTTCCAATGTTCCTACAATACTTTCAATAGCTTTGCTATCTAATTCTACGTCTGCATCAATGAAAATTAAAATTTCACTCTTTGAATGTAAGTATCCATTCCAACAAGCCCATGGTTTTCCAAGCCATCCATTATCAGGTTCCTTTCTTAAAGAGATAAGTTTTACATTTTGAAAGCTCTTAACAACTTGAGAGGTATTATCACTACTATTATCATCTACTACAATAATTTCATGGATTGGATATGATTGGCTCATTAGGCTCCTCAGCAATTTTCCGATGTTGTGCTCCTCGTTTCTTGCAGGAATTATTACGGAAATAGTATGGTGATTAGAGGGCTTTTCCTCTTTTATAAATCTGAGATTTAAGAAGATAATCCAACCTGTGAGATAATAAAAAAAATTCAAAATGGAAATTTCTAAATCTCTCCTAAAATATTTTTTTTAAATATATCCTAAGAAGAGAGTTTATGTCAAATGTTAAAGAATTTTAATTTGACATGGTATTATTCTTTTTTTAAAATTAATCGTGAAAAAAATAACGTTAAATTTATAACGTTAAAAAATTAACAATTAGGTAAAAATTATGAGGAACAAAAATATAATTATTACAAAGGAGATTGATTGCCAATATTGCTATAAATGCTTAAGAAATTGCCCAGTTAAATCTATAAGGTTTAGCAGGGGAAAGTCTTATGTTTTAAATGATGACTGCATACTATGTGGTGTGTGTATAGATGTATGTCCTCAACAAGCAAGAACTTACATTTCAGATTTACCAAGATTTTCCGAAATTATTCAGAAACCTTTTTTAGTCTCTATAGCTCCTTCCTTTTTTGCTCATTATGATGAGCCTTTGAAAGTTCTTACTTTTTTAAGAAAACTTGGAGCTACTTTTATTCAGGAGACTGCTGTTGGTGCTGACATAGTATCTTTCTATTATAGAAAAAGTTTTCATGAAAATAAGAATAAGTCTATTATTACCACTTCATGCCCTGTAGTTTATAATCTTGCTGAGAAGTATTATCCAAAGGTTATTAATTATCTTGCCCCTTTTCTTTCTCCAATGAATGTACATGCAAATTTTATGAAACAATATGTAGGAGATTATCCTATTGTTTTTATTGGACCATGCATAGCCAAAAAATTAGATGATGAAAAAGTAGATGTTGTATTAACTTTTGAAGAGCTGGATAAGTTTATTAGTATGGAAAAGGTAAATATCAATTTACTTCCTGAAACCTATCCTGATCCACCATATCCAAACAGAGGAAGATTTTATCCAATTAGTGGCGGTATTAATAATACTGTGGGAGGAAATTGGGAGAATTATTTAGTGTTGGAAGGTATAGATAATATTGTTAAGATATTTGAAAATATAGAAAATTTTAAAACTCAGTTTTTTATTGAAGCTTCTGCGTGTTTTGGAGGGTGTATTGGAGGTCCTGCTATTAGAAAAGATACCAGCCTTTTTGAAAAAAGACAGCGAATCCTTGAATTTGAAAGAAGATTATCCCAACTATCTGGAGAGATAGTTAATCCAGAAGAAGTTGATTTACAAATAGAAAGGGAATTCTTTGCAAAAAGTAAAGAGATTCATGTTCCACCAGAGAAGATTGAAGAAGTTTTAAGAGAGATGGGGAAAACTTCTCCTAAAAAACATCTTAATTGTGGGGCTTGTGGCTATTCGAGTTGTAGAGAAAAGGCAATTGCTGTTGTTTTGGGAAATGCAGAAAAAGAGATGTGTATTACCTACCTAATAGATAAGGTTTCTTCTATTAGTAATACAATTATTGAGAGAATTCCTAACATAGTGATTATTTACCAGAATAATAAGCTTCTTTATTTGAATCCGAAAGGCGAAGAATTTTTTGAAGATAAAATGGAGCTAATTGACTATGTTTTAGAGGAAATTGAAAGTGGGAAAAGTTATATTGAGCTATCTATTGATAATGAGAATTATGTATTTTTTGTAAAATTTTTTAATTTGCCACAAAGTCATGGTAAAGTGGCTCTTCTCATTGATGTTACTGCGGAGAAACAAAAGGATGAGAGACTGAAAAATTTAAAGAAAGAAGCCTTAGAAAAAATAGAAGAAGTAATTAATAGACAAATGTATCTTGCCCAAGAGATTTCCAGTATACTTGGAGAGTCTATAGCTGAAACTAAAAGTTATTTCCTAAAATTTAAAAATTTTCTTGAAGAAGATGTTGACTTGTAAAATTTATTATGCCTACAAAAACAAAGAGGGAGAAGAAGTTTGTGGAGATACCATCAAGATAAAAAGGGATGAGAAGAAAGTTGCTATCACAGTATCTGATGGGCTTGGAAGTGGTATAAAGGCAAGTATATTATCAACTTTAACAGCTTCTATGGCAACAACAATGCTTTTTAACAATATACCTATTGAAGATACTTTAAAAAGCATATTGGCTACTCTCCCAGTTTGTAAAGTAAGAGGGATAAGTTATGCAAACTTTGTAAATCTTCTTTTTGAAAGAGAGATAGATACTTTACACATAGTAGAATACGAGTTTCCTGCGGTTTTATTTTTTAGGGGAAATCAATATATTCCAATTCCTAAGGATAAGCAGAATATATTAGATAAAGAAATTTTTTATACAAACATACAGGTTGAGGCTGGAGATATAGTTTTTGTTATGACGGATGGAGTAATACAAGCAGGATTAGGTTCTAAGAACTATCCTTTAGGTTTTGGTTTAGATAATGTAAAAAGGGAGATTAGAAATCTTCTTTTGCATAAGATAGCTCCTCAGGAGATTGTTCAATACTTGATAGATAAAACTAAAAAACTTGATTTTGGATTAAAGGGAGATGATGCTCTTGTATGCTCTTTGTATTTTAGACCATATAAACAGGTTAATGTTTTGGTTGGTCCCCCATCAAGTCCTGATCTCGATGAGATGGTAGTTAACAAGTTTATCAATTTAATAGGTTCAAAAGTAATATGTGGTGGTACAACTGCTCAAATAGTAAGTAAATATCTAAATAAAGAAATAAGAATTGATCTACATACAATATCGGACGATTCTCCTCCAATTGGTATTATGGAGGGCATAGATCTCATTACAGAAGGAATTATCACATTGACCCAGGTTTTTAGATTCTTGGATGGGCAGGATAGCGTATTAGGTTATGGGGCTCGGATCCTATTAGACTTACTGTTGGATGCAGATTGTATAAACTTTATGGTTGGAAAAGCCATTAATCCTGTATATCAAAATCCTCTCTTTTGTTATGACATATCCATAAAGGTTAGGATTGTTGAGGATATTGCAAGGATTTTAAGAAATAAAGGGAAATTGGTCTCTATAGAATATTTTTAAATAAGGAGGTATGTAAGGGTGAATGATATAAAAAGAAGTTTTGTCAAAGTAGAAGAGATACTAAAAAAACATGAGTATCGTCAGGACAATCTCATAAAGATTCTTTTGGATGTGCAGAGGGAATATAGGTATATCCCAGAAGAGGTAATAAATTATATAAGTGTAGCTCTAAACCTGTCTCCAGCAAAAATTTATGGTGTTGCTACTTTTTATGCTCAATTTTCCTTAAAACCAAAGGGAAAATACACAATTCTTGTTTGCGATGGTACTGCTTGTCATATGGCTGGTTCAACAGGTTTGATCGAGGTTATTCGAGAAGAGCTAAACATAAAGCCAGGAGAGGTAACTGATGATCTGCTTTTTAGTTTGGATCAGGTAGGATGTCTTGGGGCATGTGCTTTGGCTCCTGCCATGGTTATAAATGAGGAAGTTTATGGGAATCTAAATCCAGAAAAAGTGAAAGAGATTATAAAAAATTTGAAAGAAAGGGAGAGGGAAAATGCTTAGAAGTATAGAAGAAGCTTTAGATTATATTGAAAGGAAGAAAGCAGAGAGAAGAGAAAAATTAAATTCTTTATCAGTATATGTGTGTTTGGGTACGGGTTGTGTTGCTAAGGGCTCTTCTAAGATCTACCAAGAATTAAAAAGATTATTTCATACTCATGGAATAAAGGGAAGTTTAAAAGAAATAAGGGAAGATCACAATGAACCTGTCAGAAAAACAGGATGTTGTGGAAGGTGTTCTTCAGGTCCATGGGTTATAGTGATGCCTTATGGCTACTTTTATTCTAATGTAAAGTTGGATGATGTTCAGGAAATTTTTGAGAAGACAATAATAAAAGGTGAACCTGTTGAAAGGTTATTATTTGTTGATCCTGCTACTGGAAATAGAGTTTTAAGCCTCGAGGAAGCTAAATTTTATAAGGCTCAGGATTTCTATGTTATGGAGGATATAGGAAGATGTGAGTGTGATAGTATTGATGACTATATGGGAAGAGGGGGATATAGTTCCTTTATTAAGGTTTTAATGGAGCAGAATCCAGATAAAGTAATTCAGGAAATAAAAGATTCAGGGCTTAGGGGAAGAGGAGGAGCTGGTTTTCCTACAGGATTAAAATGGGAAGCCACAAGATTAAGTAAAGGAGATAAAAAGTTTGTAGTATGTAATGGAGATGAGGGAGATCCTGGGGCTTTCATGAATCGTACTCTTTTGGAGAGAGATCCTCATGCTGTTTTAGAGGGTATGTTGATAGCTGGCTATACTATTGGGGCTAATCAAGGTTTTGCTTACATTAGAGCAGAATATCCTATTGCAGTAGAAATGTTTAGAAAAGCCATAGAAGATGCGAAAGGCTTAGGCTTAATTGGGAAAAATATCTTAGGAACAGGATTTTCTTTTGATATTGAAATAAAGGAAGGGGCAGGAGCTTTCGTTTGTGGGGAAGAGACAGCTCTTTTAGCTTCTATAGAAGGAAAGAGAGGAGTACCGCGTCCTCGTCCACCATTTCCAGCCCAGTCTGGACTTTGGGGTTATCCAACATTAATCAACAATGTAGAGACCTATGCAAATGTGCCCAAGATTATCAGAGATGGTGCTAAAAAATATAGAGAAAGAGGTACACCCAATTCTCCTGGTACTAAGATGTTTTCAGTAACAGGACCCTTAAAACTAACAGGAATTATAGAAGTAGAATTTGGCACAACTCTAAGGGAAATAGTTTATGATATTTGTGGGGGTACCTTAAATGATGAGGAATTTAAAGCAGTGCAAATAGGTGGTCCTTCAGGAGCCTGCCTCTCGGAAGAATTTCTTGATTTACCACTTGATTACGATTCTTTAAAGTCAGTAGGGGCTATGGTTGGTTCTGGAGGAATTGTGGTTTTGACCAAAAAGACGTGTATGGTTGAGGTTGCAAGATTTTTCCTTGACTTTACTAAGAGAGAATCTTGTGGAAAATGCGTGCCTTGTAGAGAGGGACTTATGCAAGCCTATAATATTTTAGAAAGATTTACCAAGGGAAAGGGAACTTATCAGGATCTCGAGAATTTAGAGTTTCTTGCAAAACTTATCAAAACAGCATCTGCATGTGGTTTGGGTCAAACTGCTCCTAATCCAATATTAAGTACATTAAAGCTATTTAGGGACGAATATGTGGCTCATATTGAGGGAGTTTGTCCCAGTGGTATGTGTACTGCCTTTAAGAAGTATGTTATAAATCCAGATATTTGTAAAGGTTGTGGACTTTGTGCACGTTATTGTCCTCAAGGAGCTATAAGAGGAGAAAGGGGCAAACCCTATACCATTGATCAGTCGTTATGTGTCAAATGTGGAGCATGCTTTGAGAGATGTAAGTTTAAAGCTATAGAGATTAGATAAGGGGGAATGCTAAAGATGAGAATATATGTGGATGGTAGGGAAGTTGAAATTGATGGGAAGGAAAGAAATGTATTAGAGGCTTTAAAGAAAGTAGGAATAGAAATTCCTAATTTATGCTATCTATCTGAAGCATCTATTTATGGGGCATGTAGATTATGTCTTGTAGAGATGGATGGTAAAATTGTTCCATCTTGTAATTTACAACCTAAGGAAGGGCTAAGCATAAAGACGAATACTCCTGAAATTTATGAAATAAGAAAAGGTATTTTAGAGCTTTTACTTGCATCCCATAATAGAGACTGTACCACATGTGAAAGAAATGGGAGTTGTAAGTTACAAGAATATGCTAAAGCTTTTGGTATAAGAGATATTAGATATGAAAATCTTGTTAGAAGCGAAATAAAAGATGTTTCTTCACCTATTGTTAGAGATAATTCGAAATGCATTCTTTGTGGGGATTGTGTTAGAATTTGTGAAGAAGTGCAAGGGGTTTCTGCAATTGATTTTGCTGGAAGAGGATTTAAAACTGATGTAATTCCTGCTTTTAATCATGAGTTAAAGGATACAGAGTGTGTATATTGTGGTCAATGTGTGGCTTATTGTCCTACTGGAGCCTTATCCATTAGAAATGATGTAAGTAAGTTATATAAAGCATTGAGTCAAAAGGATAAGGTTGTAATTGGAATGATAGCTCCAGCAGTAAGATCCGCAATTCAAGAAGAATTTAATTTAAAAGAGGATGTACTGATTTCAGGAAAAATAAATGCCTTTTTAAAAATGCTTGGTTTTTCAAAGGTGTTTGAAGTACCTTTTGGAGCGGATCTTGTAGCTTATGAAGAAGCCTATGAATTTTTAGAAAGATGGAGAAAAGGAGATAGACTTCCTCAGTTTACTTCTTGTTGTCCTGCTTGGGTTAAGTATGTAGAAGAATTTTATCCCCAATATATTGATAATCTTTCCACAGTTAAATCTCCTCAACAGGCTCTTGGTAGCATAATAAAGGAAATATATGCAAAAGAGGAAGGAATAAATAAAGATGATATTTTCCTTGTTTCTATAATGCCTTGTACTGCAAAGAAATATGAGGCTGAACGGGAAGAGCATAAAGGTGTAGTAGATGTAGTATTGACCACAAGAGAGCTTGCTCAAATAATTAAGGCAAGTGGTATAAATATTCAGGAGATACTTCCAGAAACTTTTGATAGACCATTCAACATTTATTCTCAAGGAGGCTTGAGTTTTGGTAAAAGTGGGGGTGTTTTGGGGGCTGTACTTTCTGTCCTGAAAGATGAGGTAAAAATAAAAAATATTAAGAATGAGGAAGTAGAAAAAGGAATAAGAAGAATTGAGATTGAGCTTGAGGATGGAGAAAAAATTGTTGGCATGGTAATTTTTAGTTTAGGAAAGGCAAAGAAAGTGATGAATTATATTAAGCATAAGATTCTTGATGCTGATATAATAGAAGTCATGGCGTGTGCATATGGATGCGTAGGTGGTGGTGGACAGCCTTATCCAAATGATTCAAAAATAAGAGAAAATAGAGCAAGAATACTTAAAGAGTTTAGTAATATTATGCCTATTAGTTCTCCACAGGAAAATCCTTATTTAATGAACCTGTACAGTAAATATTTAGGGAATCCCTTAAGTGAATCATCCCATAAAGTATTACATACTACTTATTCTCCAAAGAGAAGAATACCTGAAAATGAAGTACCTATTTTACCTCTGCCTTTGCCAGAAGAAGAAAAGATAAAGGTTAAAGTATGCTTAGGTACATCTTGTTATATGAAGGGATCATATAAGATTTTGAATGGGTTACTTGACTTGGTAAAAAAAGAAGATTGGGCAAGAAATATAGAGGTGGTAGGAACTTTTTGTACAGAAAATTGTGATAAATCTCCAAATGTTATCATAAATGATAAAATTATAAATGAGGCAGATTTTGAAAAGGTAAAGGAGATATTAAAAGAATATGTCAAAGGAAGATAGGGAATATATTGTGTTTCCTAAAGCTACCTTGGAAAGATTGCAGCTATATCAAAGGATTTTATTCGAAGAAAAGAAAGAATATATATCTTCGGAGGAAATAGGGAAGAAGTTAGATATACCACCTGAGCAGGTAAGAAAAGATTTATCATATCTTGAATATAAGGGAAAGCCTAAAGTAGGCTATCATGTAAAAAGTCTATTAGAAGAGTTAAACAAGTTATTTGGATTAAATAAGAATGTAAAGATTATAATTGTGGGGGCAGGAAACTTAGGCACTGCCCTCACTAATTACCCAGGATTTGAAAAGTACAATATAGAGATAGTAGGAATTTTTGATAATGATCCCAATAAAATTGGAAAGAAAATAGGAGATTTAGTGGTTCTTCCTATGGATTTCATAAAAAGAGTTATAGATAGGTTTAAGGTAGAGATAGGAGTTATATGTGTGCCAGAAGAATCTGCTCAAGAGGTTGCAGAACTATTAATAAATAATGGAATTAGGGCAATATGGAATTTTGCACCTACTATACTAAAGGTCCCCAAAAATATAATAGTAAGAAATGAGGATCTGACCAAAGGGCTCCTTACATTAAAGCATTTGCTTGAGTTTTCTCGTTCGATGAATGATAAAGATATATAAATCTGTTTCCAATATTTAAATCTTCTCTCTCGTTCTCGTGACTCACCATAATTAAGGTTTTTCTATATTTTTCGATATAATATTTTAGGAAATCTTTAGCTTTTTCTTTCATGTTAATATCCAAAGATTTGAAGGGTTCATCTAAAAGTAATAGATCATGCTCTATAATGAATCCTCTAACAAGGGAGAATATTTGTTGATATCCACCACTCAACTCTTTTGGGTAAAGATCTAAAAATTGTGTAAGCCCAAAGTATTCTATAAGTTCATTCATTAGTTCTTTATTTTGGACAACAATGTTTAAATTGTCCTTCATACTTAGCCATGGCAGGAATATGGGTTTTTGAAAAACAAAAGAGATTTTAGTCCCTTTTGCAATTTCTACTATTCCTGCATCGGGAGGGACAAGACCTGCAATGATTCTCAATAAAGTGGTCTTTCCTGAACCATTTGGTCCTTTTATAATTACTTTATCTCCTCTTTCTATCTCAAAAGATAGACCATTTAATATCTTTTGTTGATTAAAACTTTTTTCAATATTCCAAGCCTTTACTATTAACATAAAATCTTCCCAATATTTTTTCCTCTGTTTTACTCATTATAAAAAGATATAAGGCATAAGCATAGATTTCTTTTGTATTTAGAAAAGTTTTAGAGTAGCTTAGCATATAACCTATACCATTATTTGCAGATAAGAATTCTGCCATGGTAACAATTTTAAAAGAGGATATTAATGAATTGATAAATACTGGAAGTATATAAAGCTTTAAGTAAGGAAACAAAAATTTTGTATAATAGTCCTTTGTGGAGACAGGATATATTTTGAATAAATCTTTGTATTCTTCAGGAATATTGTTGATGGCATGATATATGGAGAGATAAAAATTAGGAAATAACATTATTATAACCGTAAAGATCACTGTTTTGGTTCCAAAACCAAACCAAATAAGGGCAAGACTAATCCAAATTATTATAGGATTACTTTGAAATATGTCTATAATGTTTCTTAAGGCTAAATAGAAGTATTTGTTTTTTACTAAACCTAAAATTAAGGATGAGAGAAGGCTTAGTGAAAGACCGATAATTGCTCTTAGAATTGTAAGGAATAGATTTTGCCAAAAACTTAATTTTTTCAATAAATTAATGCTTGTTTTTATAACCTCATAGGGAAGAGGTAAAATCAACTCAGAGTTTATAAAAACTCCCATTACATACCACAAAAGAAAAATTAAAAGTACAAAAATTATATTAAAATATAAGTTCTTCTGGTAATTTTCCTCCAATGAGTTCAGGCTCCTTTTCATAAATAAATTGGATAAAAGTACTTAGATCCTTTTTAGCTGAGATTCCTAAATATATAAATGATAATCTCTTTAATGCCTCTTTTACAATTTTATAATCCAAGTTAAGAATGGTAGAGGATTTCTCACAATAAAGATCTTTATTTTTAGCAAAATTTTTAAAATTTTCTCTAAATATTTTGTCAATATTTTCTACAGTCTTTTTATCTAAATCACTTCTAACAAATATAGATGTGATAGGTAAATTTTTCCCTGTTATGGATTTATAAGCTTTCTGTAGATCAAGTACTATTCTACCATTGTTGAATATACAAAAAGTTACGAATGGTTCTGGAAGTAAGGCTAAATCAATTTTACCTACGGAAAATAATGCTGTAATCTCTTGAGGGGATCCGTAGAATATGTTTATTTTATCTCTAAGTCCTTTTTCATTTAGGTAAATATTAAAGATTACATCCTGGGTGGACCCTCTTTGAGCTATATAGACTTCCTTTCCTGCTAATTCATTCAAATTTCTAATGGGCTTTTTTGATACCAAGTAAAAAGATGCCCAATTAAAGGTAGAAAGATGCTTTATTTTTACTCCTTTATTATATAGATTTACAAGGGTTATAAAGGGAGCAATTATTACATCATATTTATTCTCTTTTACTCTTATTACCAACTCATCAATATTTCTCCATATGGTAAAGTTCATATCTAAGTCTTGAGATGAATATTGGGGAATCATTGTAGAAAATGGAATTACAGTGGGACCTAATGGGATGAGAATTTCAATTTTTGTCTTACTTTTTGAAAAAGATGGATTGAAAGCTAATAAGAATAATAGCATAAAGAATAAGAAATATCCAAGTAGTAACTTTATTTTCTTCAACTTATATTCCTCCTTCTATTCGTTAAATTTTTCACGATATATTATAACATAAAATCTAAAAATTGTAAAATAGAAAAGGGCGGAAAGAGATGAGCTTTCCGCCCCTATTTTTTAGTCGAAAATATCCTTGAGGGAACTTAAAGGAATATCCATGGAAAAGTTGATGGTTCCGTCTGTATAAAGATCACCATCTTCATAGACTCATTACCCAAATTTCTGTCTTTTGGGGTATATTTTCTTTTGTTACATTAATGGTGTTGCCAAAGGTTTTATAGGTTTTTATAAGACTTATAAATTCATTAATATCACTTATAGGCCATGATTTGGTAAATTCTGTTTTGTAATGCATGGGTATAACAATCTTAGGATTCAGTTGATTTATTACTGTTAGAGCATCTTTTACCGATAGAGTATAGTAGCCTCCAACAGGTAAGAATAAAATATCTACATTTTGAAGTAGCTTTATCTCTTTTTCTGTAAGAATTGTCCCAAGATCTCCTAAGTGAACTATTTTTAGCCCTTCCCCTTCAATTATGGTTATACTATTTTTGCCTCTTAAACTTCCATTTTTATCGTCATGGTATACTCCGATATTCCATATTTTTATCCCATCAATTTTTTCATTAAATAAATTCCAATCTTTTCCATTATTTTTTGTTCCCACTAATACATCAACCTTTTTTCCTAAGAAGTCTGGATTATAATGATCTCTATGTTCATGGCTTGATATTAGAAGATTTGCGGATGTTTTTGGTATAGGATATCCAGTGGTACGATCAAAGGGATCTAAAATTATTGAAAATCCATTACTAAAGGTTATTTGGAAGCAGGAATGTCCAAAATATTTGATTTCTAAGCCATAGGAGATAGAAAAAAGAAAAATTATAAAGGAAAATAGAAATAGAAGTTTTTTCATATTTTCCCCTCCCTTTTCATAATTTTATTTCCATTCTCTCCCATCCTTTTTGATAAATTCGTCTGCTTCTTTTGGACCATAGGAGCCAACTTTGTAAATAGGTACATGAGGATCTTCTTTCCAGAAATCAAGTATATTTTGGATTATTTCCCAAGATTTTTCTATCTCATCATCTCTAATAAATAAAGTTTGATCTCCTTCTATAATATCAATAAAGAGGGTTTCATAGGCATCAATATTGGGAGCAGACCATTCCATTATATTAGGAATAGGACAGGAAAGTATACTTTTACCTAAGGGTCTTAGCTGAAACTTCAATAATATCTTATTTTCAGGAGAAATCTTAAATATTATTTGGTCTTCTTCGGGCATACAATCTAATAATTTGGAGAATAATCCTGGTATTTTTTTGAATACTATTACTACAGAGGTTTCTTTTTTATATAGTTTTTTGCCAGTACGAAGGTAAAAGGGCACCCCATCCCATCTTAAATTATCTACATAAAATTTAACCAAGGCATAGGTCTCTGTCCTTGAATTTGGTTTTACCCCTTCTTCGTTTAAGTATCCTTCATATTGTCCCCTTACTGCAAAGTTTGGTACTTCCTCATACTTAATTTCTCTAATACTTTTTAGTACTTTAATTTTCTCATTGCGTATTGCCTTCTCTTCTATACAACAAGGAGGTTCCATGGCAGTGAGGGTAAGGATCTGCAAAAGATGGTTTTGTATCATGTCTCTTAGGGCTCCTACATTATCGTAATATTGGGCTCTTCCTTCTATTCCTATGTCCTCTAAGGCTGATATTTGTACGTGATCAATAAAATTTTTGTTCCATATTCCTTCAAAGATAATATTAGAAAAACGAAGCCCAAATATATTTTGGACTGTTTCCTTTCCTAAAAAGTGATCAATTCTATAAATTTCTTCTTCTTTAAAGTATTCCTTAAGAAGATTGTTTAATTCTTTTGCAGAGTTTAAATCCATGCCAAAGGGCTTTTCTATTACGATTTTTCTTTTATTATTTATTGTTTTTAGAAATTTCCCTAAGTTTTCAAGGGTTTCTTTAAAAGTAAAAGGTGGAATTGCTAAGTAAAATATGAGTTCTTCTTCTCCTATTACAGGCTTTAGATTTTTATAATCCTCCTCAATTTCCAAATTTATATTTACATATCTCCAAAGTTTCAAAAAATCAGGATCATTGGAAACTTCTTTAGAGATTATATCTAAAAACTCTTTTTCTTCTACATTTCTTCTCCCTACTGCGATAATATTTTTGCAATCTAAAAGCTTAAAATTCTTGTAGAGATTGAATAGGGCAGGGTATATCTTTTTCCTTGCTAAATCTCCCCATCCACCTAATATTATTATGCTATATTTATTCATCTTTCCTCCCCTCAAAATCATAGTTTAATTTGCTCGGTGTAGGTCCACATTGATTTTGATATTTACTTTTCTTTTTCTTGTAGTAAGGGACTTCTGCAGGACTTGTAAGTTTGTAGAAAGATATCTGGCATATTCTCATTCCAGGATACAAGGCAATAGGCACTCTATTTATATTAGATAATTCTAAGGTAAGTTGTCCACAAAAACCAGGATCCACATAACCTGCTGTGGCATGAACAATTATACCTAATCTTCCCAGACTCGACCTGCCATCCACTCTTGCCACAATATCATCAGGAAGCTTTACTTTTTCAATAGTTGTTCCTAATACGAATTCACCAGGTCTCAGAAAGAAAGGCTCATTATTTTTTACCTCTATTATTTCCATTAGTTCTAAAATATTATCTTTTGCAGGGTCAATAAATGCTCTTCCTTCCACTCTAAAGTGTAGAAAACTATTTCCCAATCTTAGATCTACAGAGGAGGGTTGAATTTGTTCCTCGTAGTTTTCTAAGGGTTCTATTAATAATTCTCCAGTTTCCAAGTATCTTTTAATATCTCTATCACTCAGAATCAATCTCATAACCTCCTTAATGATTTTTTCATAATTATATATTATATGTTAAAATAAAATAAGCCTAATTTAACAGGAGGTCAATATGAAATTAAGATTCTTAATATTTTTATTCTTAATCATTATGAGTTTTTCCCTTTTAGCACAAGATTTTGTTAGTATTTCCAAAGACTTTGTAAATCTTATGTCAACCAAGAGCTTTGATAAAGCAGTGGAGCTATTTGATGATACTATGAAAAGTCTTTTACCAAAGGAGAAGTTAGAGGAATTATGGAATAGTTTACTTAAGCAGGTAGGAAGTTATAAAAGAGCTATAGATGTAAGAACTGAGAAGGCAGATCCTTATGTTGTTGTATATGTTACTTGTGAATTTGAAAAATTAGATTTAGATGTAAAGATAGTACTTAATAGAGAAGGAAAAATCTCTGGACTTTTCTTTTTACCTGCATCTCCAAAGAGTTACTCAATACCTTCTTATGTAGATATTGGTAAATTTAGAGAGGAAGATATAACTATTGGGAGTACAGAATTTCCACTACCTGGAAAGATTACTGTTCCTATTGGAGAAGGTCCTTTCCCATTAGTTATATTAGTGCATGGATCTGGTCCCAACGATATGGATGAAAGTATTGGACCAAACAAGCCTTTTAGGGATTTGGCTTATGGTCTTTCAAGTATGGGTATTGCTGTTTTAAGGTATGATAAAAGGACCAAGGCTCATACGGATAAGTTTGTTAAGGTATATAAGGATGGTTTTACTGTTTGGGAAGAGGTAATAGAAGATGTATTATATGCTATAGATTTTGCTCTAAAAAGAAATGATATAGATAGGAATAAAATATTTATATTGGGACATAGTTTAGGAGGCATGCTTGTTCCTCGAATAGCTAAGGCATCAGGAAAAATTGCAGGTTTAATTATTATGGCAGGTCCTACAAGACCTTTGGAAGATCTAATTTGGGAACAGGTTAATTATATTTATTCCTTGGATGGTGAAATTTCGGAAGAGGAGAAAACACAGCTTGATATTCTAAAAAGGGAGATAGAAAAGATTAAAAAATTAGATAATTTATATAATTCTTCTGATTTAATATTAGGAACTCCTGTAAAATATTGGAAGGACTTAAAAGGTTATAATCCTGCAGAAGAATTAAGCTCTCTTAATCTACCTGTTCTCATTTTACAAGGAGGGAGAGATTATCAGGTTACATTAGAGGATTTTAATGGTTGGAAATCTTACTTAAAGAATAATAATGCAAAATTCAAATTGTATGATAAACTGAACCATTTATTTTTAGAGGGAGAAGGAAAGAGCATACCTGAAGAGTATTATAAAGAAGGACATATCCCTGAATATGTTATTAAAGATATAGCGGATTTTGTTTTATCCAAATAATTTAGAGGGAGGAGAGTTATGCTTGGTGCAATGCTAAATGAGGAAGGAAAATTGGTGCTTAGGGATTGCCCAAAGCCCTATGTAGGTCCTGAAGATGTTTTAATAAAGGTTCTTGCTTGTGGTGTATGTGGTACGGATCTACACATTTTTGCTGGGAAAGGAAAAGGAAAGCCTAATATTATTAGAGGGCATGAATTTTCTGGGAGGATTGTAGAGGTTGGTAAAGAGGTTAAGGAATTTAAAGTTAACGATCTTGTAGCAGTTGATCCCAATATATCATGTGGTTATTGTTATTATTGTAGGAGAGGAGAGATACATCTCTGCGAAAACCTGATTGCCTTAGGTGTGGATTTGGATGGTGGTTTTGCAGAATATTGTGTGGTTCCATATAAGCAGTTATATAAATTACCTGATGGAGTTTCTCCAGAAGAAGGAGCAATGATGGAACCTACAGCATGTGCTCTTCATGGAATAGAAAGGGTTAATATAAAGCCTGGAGATACAGTTTTAATCATAGGGGGAGGTGCCCTTGGGCTAATCCTTCTTCAATTAGCTTATGTATATGGGGCAAGTATTGTTTTTGTTGCTGAGCCAGTAGAGGAGAAAAGGAATATAGCAAAAGAATTAAATGCTATTCCTATTGATCCTATAAAAGAAGATATAAAAGAAGTAGTTAGAAAGTATGCTCCTAAAGGGGTAGATATTGCAATTGAAGCAGTTGGAAAGGCTGAAACTCTTGGGTTAGCAATAAAGAATGTAAGAAGAGGGGGAAAAGTTCTTGTTTTTGGGGTAGCCTCCCATGATGAGTTGATACCCTTGTCGCCCTTTGAGATTTATTATAAAGAGCTTACAATATCAGGCTCTTTTGTAAATCCTTATACAAATAGTCGAGCTCTTCAGCTTATTTCACAAAAAAGAATAGATGTTAAAAAGATAATCTCTCATAAGTTTCCTTTATCGGAGATAAATAAGGCGATAGAATTAGGACTATCTGGTAAGACCCTTAGAATTGTGATTGTGGGAGGAGATGATTAAAGATGATTTTTGATTTTATTTGTGTCATAACTATATTAGGGCTTGCTATTAAGGGATTGAAGGAGGCATTAACCAATAAGGTTGGCGTAGTGATTGCTCTTATTGTTGCCTTTTTAGTCTCCTCTCAACTGCTCCCCTTTTATATGAAATATATTAATTTCCCTTCTTACATACCCTCTAATATCTTTGCCTTTATTCTTACCTTCATATTTGTATATGTTTTGCTTTCTATTCCATCCTTAATCCTCTCTGTAATTTTTGGAGGAATTCTCTTAATCTTGGTTTATGGTTTAATCGTTAGATTTTTACCCTTAGACATTCAAACTTATTTAACAAGTAAATCTATAATTTTCTCTTTTATAAAGCCTGCAGTTGATTTTATTTATAACCTGTTAAAATATATTTTGTAATGAGAGTTTCTGCTTTATCAGATATTCATACAGATTATATAAGATTAAAAAATAATTTAAGAAAACATGAACTCTTAGATTTTTTGGAAAAGCTAAAACTTAGAATTATGGCTTTAAATCCTGATGTTTTTATTTTTGCAGGAGATATATCTAAGAAGTTAGAAGAAGTAGATCTTTTTTTAAATACTCTTTCTTCCTTAAAAGCCTTTAAATTATACGTGCCTGGAAATCATGATATTTGGAATGAAAATGGTATTGATAGTAAAACCAAGTACTATAAGTCATTAAAGGAGATTGCAGAGAAAAATAGTTTTCATTATCTTCCCTCCTCTCCATTTATATTGGGGAATATTGGATTTGTAGGAAGTATCGGTTGGTATGATTATTCCCTGGGAAGTGAAGATTTTTCATTAGAGGATTATGAAAAGGGCGAGTATAGAGGGCTTAAGTGGAGAGAAGTTTATTGGAAATTGATAGATTTTAGGAATAACGAAGGAAAAAGATTAAATAATCCAGAGATATGTAAAATAATGCAAAAGGAATTAAAAGATCAGATAGAGTTTGTTAAAGATAAAGTTGATGTAATTGTAGCAGTAATACACACTTTGCCCTTTGAAGAATTAATATATACACGGAATTTTTTCTCTTCTTACTTGGGAAGTAAATTCTTAGGAGATATTCTATTAGAGAATAGTAAAGTAAAATATCTTGTTTGTGGTCATGAACATAATCCTCTTATCTTTGCTAAGAATGGAATAAAAATTTACCTTTGTCCCTTTGGCTATTTGAGGGATATAAGGGATTGGGAAGAGTATCTATCTAAGGGGTTAAAAACCTTTGAAATTATAGAATAACAGGGCTTGAATGATATATATTTAGGGCTTTATAGATACTTCCCAATATTACTGCATTTTCTAATGATGATGGTTGTATATTTACATCAATAGGAAGATAATGTTCTAAGATCTTTCTCATTTTCGGGATTAATATATTAAAGTATTTCTTAGCAAACCCGCCGAGTATTATAATCTCTGGAGAAAGTGAAACTGTAAGATTTACTATGGTTTTTGCCAGGCTTTCAGCAGAGAAATCTATAATCTCTTTTATATTTCCATCCTTCTCATAATTTTCAAAAACCTCATCTATGTTATTAAATCTACCTAATTTTTCCACCCTCCTTAATATACCTGCTCCTGAAGAGTGCCATTCTAAGGCACCAAAAGGTGTATTTAATGCTCCTGGATATGGATCTTCTGGACTGTCTATAGCCATATATCCTATCTCTCCTGCAAATTTGTTATATCCAGTGTATATTTCCCCCTTAATGATGATACCTGCTCCAATTCCTGTACTCATAGTTATATACACTATGTTGTCAAATCCTTTTCCAGCTCCCTTCCAATACTCTCCTAATACTGCCATATTGACATCTCTTTCTATGATTTGAATGCAATTGGGGAATTCTTTCTCTAAGATTTTTATCAAGGGAGCATTTGCCCACTCTGGAAGACCAGGACATAGAATTAATCTTCCCTCTTCAATTATCCCTGTAACTCCAAGACTAATTACCTTTAGCTTATTTTTAATATTATATTTCTCTAATATTTCATTTATTATAGTAGGGAAATTTTGAGGCGACATTAAATTTTTTTCTTTAAGTTTTTGAACATTAATGTTTTCAGAATAGTGAATCTCACCGCATAAGTCAGAGATGGCAAGTTTAAACCAGCTACCTTCAATTTCTCCTGCAAGTATATATCCATGTCTTGAATTGTATTTTAAAAGAATGTCTCTTCTACCCTTTTTAGCCTCTCCCTTTCCTACCTCTAATAGTATTCCCTCTTTAATTAGTTCATTAACATGAGCAGATACAGTAGGACGTGATAAGCCAAGTTTTCTTGCAATTTTAGCCCTTGATATGGGACCTTCCTCCCTCACCACTTGTAATATTAATCCCCTATTAATCTCATTAATGATATCTGGTCTTCCTATCTTGGGCATAGTTCTCTCCTTCTTCTAATAAGTAATTTTTAAAATTTTTTATATAATATTTATTCACATAAGTCAATGATTTTTTTGCACCTGACCTGTAATCACTTTTAATCATCTCCAATCATAAGCACAATTTTCCCTTAGGTAAAACTTATTATTTATATATTTTAACTATGCACCTCTTTTGATTTATCTATATAATGTAATATAATAAACCAAGTTAGAAATGTGATAATAAAGATAAAGTTTGGAGGATAAAAAATGCCTAAAATATCTCCTTTTGAGAAGTATTTTAAAAGATATGAAGAGTGGTTTATTGAAAATAAATATGCTTACCAATCAGAACTTGACGCCATAAAGCTTTTGATGCCAAAATTTGAAAAGGGCTTGGAGGTAGGTATTGGGACAGGAAGATTTGCGCTACCTTTAGGAATAAAAAATGGAATTGAACCTTCTTTTCAAATGAGAAAAATAGCAATAGAAAAAGGACTTAATGTAATAGAGGGAGTGGCAGAAAATCTACCTTTCGATGAGGATTCTTTTGACCTTATTTTAATGGTGACTACAATATGTTTTGTAGATGACCCATTAAAAGCACTAATAGAATGTAATAGAGTTCTAAAAAAAGATGGAACAATATTGATAGGTTTTGTTGACAGAGATAGTACAATAGGGAAAATATATCAAGAAAACAAGGAGAAAAGCCTTTTTTACAGAGAAGCTACGTTTTTTACAACGGCTGAAATAGTAGAATTGCTTTATGAGGCAGGTTTTAAAAATCTCAACTTTTCCCAAACTATATTTAAAAAACTTGATGAAATAAAGGAAAAAGAGCCTGTAAAGTATGGTTTTGGGAAAGGGTCATTTGTGGTCATAAGTGCAAAGAAATAATTTCTTTTTTATCTAAATTTCCTTAAGTAATAAATGTGTCCTTGGTACTCAACCTTTTTAATTAAACCCCGTTTTAAAAGAGATTCAATTTTACTTGGGTCTCCTTTATCCTTTTCTAATAATTCCATAACTGCATCTTCTCTCATTGGATGAACTGCTGTGATACTAAGAATGTCTTCTTCTATATCTCCTGAATAAGCAAACGCATTTCCTTCATAACCTATAAGATACTCAACCCTATTTTTCAATTTATTGGAGAAGATTTGAAAAGCTTCGTTGAGAACACTTTCTTTTGGTGATTTTACCCACTTTTCTGCTGGTGGACGAGTTGGAATAGAAATATAAGAGGTTTTTAAGCTTTTTAGTTTTGATAGATATTCTGCAATTTTTTCAAACTCATTGCAGTAATCAATACCATCTATAAGCATAGTTTCAGATATGAGAGTTCCTTTAAATTCTTCATCAAATCTTTTTATGCCTTCTAAAATTAACTCTAAGTTTAAATCTTTAAAACCTCTATCAATTTTTCTCCAAAGTTCTTCAGAAACCGCATCAACTTTTATTGAAACGAGGTCAAAATTTAAAAGATCATTTTTTACATCTTCCCTCCACATTAGGCTCCCATTGGTAATTATTGCAATTTTAATATTGAGAGATTTTAAAAGTTCGACTTCTTTACCGAGGTTTATATCAAGCGTAGGCTCTCCATCGGGAACAAATGTCAAATAATCGATACTTTCGTTTCTTGAAAGAGTTTCTTTAACTTTTTTGTCAACTTCTTCAAAAATTTCGTAAGGAGAATAAAATGATTTTCTTTCAGTAGTCATCTTTAAACTTCTACCCAACTGACAGTAAACGCAAGAGTAAGTGCAAATTTTAGGCGGAATGTTATTTATACCAAGACTTCTACCTAATCTTCTTGAAGGCACTGGACCAAAGGCTATATCTTTCATTTAAATTATCCCCAACGCTTTCGATAATTCTTCCCAAATCTTAACTACTGCTTTAGAAATTTCGCTATTAGGCGCATACTTAATAACTGTTTCTCCGTTTATCATAGCTTCTACTACGATTTTATCAAAAGGTATTTTTGAAACGACCTCAATGCCTTCCTTTTTACAGAAATCTTCTATCTCTTGAGTTTTACTTTCATTTATGTCAAACTTGTTTATACACACAAAAGGCTTAATGTGGAAATGTTTTGTTAGCTCAATAATTCTTTTTAAATCGTGTATGCCAGAAATTGTTGGTTCAGTAACAACTAAGACAGCATCAACTCCTGTAATTGAAGAAATGACAGGACAACCAATTCCAGGAGACCCATCTATCAAAACTAAATCGACATTTTCTCTATAGGCAATTTCTTTTGCGTTTTCTCTTACTTTTGTTACGAGTTTTCCAGAATTTTCTTCTCCTGGTTTTAAAAGCGCATGTGACATAAACCCATTTTCAATTTTAGAAATATATGTATACCCAGATAACTTTTCTCTAAAATCTATTGCGTGAACTGGACAAACAAGAGTGCAAACCCCACACCCTTCACAGGCATGCTCATCAACAACAAAATCGTCTGAAATAGCCATAAATCGACAATTATCTTTGCACAAACCACAACTCATGCACTTTTCTTTGTTTATTGAGGCAACTTTTGAACCTGTAAATTCTTCCTTTTCAATAACTTGAGGCTTTAAAAGAAGATGAAGGTCAGGAGCATCTACATCGCAATCTGCAACAACTACTTTATCCATTATAGATGTAAGAGCAGCAGTTAATGTGGTTTTACCTGTTCCACCCTTCCCACTTATGACGGTTATTTGTTTCATTTTTGCACCCTTTCTTTTATGGTTTCAAATAGTTTTCTAAAATTCTTCTTCCACTCATCCATTTCCAAAACGAAGGGGATTCCTCTTGAATAAAGCTCTGCAATTCTTCGATCAAAGGGAATTTCGAGTAAAATTGGTATATTTTTCTCTTTGCAGTAATCATAAACCCTCTTATCACCTAAATCCGATCTATTTACAATGACACCAAAAGGAATTTTCATTTCTTCTAAAACACTTACTGCAATCTTAAGATCGTGCAACCCAAAAGGAGTTGGCTCTGTAACTAAAATACAAAAATCGCTTCCTTTTATCGACTCAATTACAGGGCAGGAAGCACCAGGAGGACAATCAATTATCACATTCTTACTTTTATCAATTCTTTTTTTGACTTCCCTTACAATATTTGTTGCAACTGCATCACCTACTTCAAGTTCCCCATAAATAACTTCTATATCTTTTGACTTTCCACTGTATACACTGCCCGTTTTATGCGGTTCTTCGCTTATTGCATTAGTTGGACAAACAAGTTTACACCCACCACAACTATGGCAAAGTTCAGAAAAAAGTAAAATTTTATCTTTGCTTACAAATATTGCATTGTATTCGCAAAACTCTGCACACTTTCCGCAGTAGTTACACAAAGACTCATCTATTTTAGGTATTAATGTATAGACACCTTCAACTTTCTCTATTTCTGGTTGTAAAAACAAATGGACATTTGGTTCTTCAACATCGCAATCAAGAATTTGCACATTTTCTATAGAAAGAGCAAGATTTACAGCAACAGAAGTTTTACCCGTTCCACCTTTTCCACTTGCAACAGATATAACCATATTTCTTTAACCCAGCTTTCCGTTTAAAAACTTATCTAAAATTTCTCTAACAGTGCCGTTTTCTTTTGTAGTAATAACTTTGATATTTGATGTGCTTAAAACCTTTGAAGCATTTGGACCAACATCGCCAGTAATAAGTACATCTACTCCTTTGTTTAAAACAGTTTGAGCAGCCTCAATCCCTGCACCACCTCGTGCAGACAAAGAAGGATTTGGTAAGGCTTCAAACTCCATAGTTTCTGAATCAACAATGATAAAATAATTACATCTACCAAAACGTGGATCTAAAAAAGCATCAAGATTATCACCTTGAGAAGTTATACAAATTCTCATTTTTACCTCCTATCCTTATTTCTTTCAATCTCTTCAATTCTTTTCAATAGAATTTCTATTTCTTCTCTGAGTGTTTCGATTTCCTTTTTGAGTTCGTTAATTTCATCTTCCTGTGGTTTTGCTTTAGTTATATTTGTTTGATTTGGGATTTCATTTTCTTCAATAAAACTATCTCTTCCATACCCAAAACCTCTACCTCTTCCCAAACCTCTTCCTAAACCCCTACCTAAACCTCTTCCGTAACCTTGACCTCTTCCAAAGCCTCTACCAAACTCATCATTTCTTGGATAACTATATTCTTCCCTATGAAAATGTTCAATATTCTCATCTTCAAGAGAAAGTGCACCCATTGGGCATCTTTCAACGCATAAACCACAATTCGTACATAGTTCCTCGTTAACTTTAACCTTTCTATTTTCAATAGTTAAAGCATTAACAGGACAAACATTAACGCATATGCCACAACCTACACACTTTCCCAAATCCACTTTTACAGCCATTTTATACCTCCAGTATATTCTAAGGCTCTTTATTATATTATTATAGTTTCGATGGATCAATAAACAAATCTATCCAAGGGTAACGTCCCGCAAAATATTTTTAAAATCGGCAATTTTATTACTTCATAACCAAAATGAAAGATACTAAAAGATACCAAAAACAAAAAAGCTTTTAAAAATATATTCATCATCCCACCTCGTTTGATATTTCAAACTTTTAGAGGGGTTTGCTTACGAGATTAGCATCCCGTCTACTTTTATACAATAAACCTATCCGCTTTTTTCGGACTCCTCTAATGAAGAAATTCTTTTTTGAATTTCCTCAAGAGTTTCTTTTAGAACATTAGCTTGTGCTTTAAGAAAATCCAACTCGTTAAAAGCAGGCGCTTGAGCAAATGGATAAACAGGATAAGGATAATAAACGCCTCTAAATCCGAAGCCTCTACCCCAGCCGAAACCTCTTCCAAAACCAAACCATCTTCCAAAGCCAAAGCCTCTACCCCAACCAAATCCATAAGGATTCATATATCCAGGAGTTGGGTATCCTGCACAATAACCTAAGCCTCTTCCTGTCATTGGTCCTAAGCCAAATGGACCAGTTCTATCTCCTAATGGCATCTTGTTCACCTCCTTTCTATTATTGTATTCTTAAATAAAAATTCTTCCTATTTGGAAAACAAGAACAGAAAGGAGCCAACCAATTAAAAGGCTATAAATAGTTGCAAAGGCTGTCCATTTAAAGCTTCCTGTCTCTTTGTATATAACACCAATTGATGCGATACAAGGAATATAAAGTAAACTCATAACCATAAAAGCATAAGCGGATAAAGGTGTAAAGTATTGTGGAAGGACTTTATCAAAATTTTCTTCACCTCCAAAAAGTGTTCCAAAGGTACCAACAACTACTTCTTTTGCAATTATTCCAAAAAGAAGAGCAACTCCAACTTGCCAATAAGGAAAACCTGCAGGCTTAAAGATTGGTGCAATAAATTTTCCAATTTTCCCTGCTAAAGTAGAAGCACTTCCATATTCGGCACCAAAGGGGAAACTTGCAAGGAACCAAAGAACAACAACACCTGCAAAGATTATTGTGCCTGCCTTTTTCAAAAATTGACTACTTCTCTCCCACATGTGAATCAAAACTCCTTTTAAAGTAGGCAATCTATATGGAGGAAGTTCCATTACTAACGGGGAAACTGGTCCTTTAAGGGAAGGAATTGTTGATTTGAACAATTTTGCAGAAAAAACTGCAACTAAAATTCCTAAAAGGTAAAGAGAAAAGACAACAAGCCCTTGATTACTTTTGAAGAAAATTGAGGTAAACATGATATAAACAGGAAGCCTTGCAGTACAAGACATAAAAGGATTGATAAGTATTGTAAGTAATCTATCCCTTTCGGAAGGAATGGTCCTTGTGGACATAATTGCTGGAACATTACATCCAAATCCCAAAATCATAGGAATAAAAGATCTTCCAGGAAGTCCTATTGCATACATTATTTTGTCCATTACAAATGCAGCCCTTGCCATGTATCCAACATCCTCAAGAAAAGAAAGAAAAAGGAACATAACCATAATATTGGGTAAGAAAACGAGCACAGAACCAACGCCATTTATTACTCCGTCACTTAAAAGAGATGAAAGCCATGTGGGAGCTCCAATTGACTGAAGATATGTGCTACTCAAGCTTTGCAACCATTCAAAGAAAGTCTCAATGTATCCTGCAAAAAATCCACCTACAGTAAAGGTTAATTGGAATGTTATCCACATAATGAGTGCAAAGATAGGAATACCTAAAAATCTATTTAAAACAATCCTATCAATCTTGTCTGATAAAGTAAGCTTCTCTTCTTTAGAAGCAATCTGTTTTGTGCAAGCTTTAACTAATTCCTTTAAAAAACTATACCTTCTTTCTATAATTTTAGTTTTTAAATCGTAGCCCAGTTTTTTCTCAAGATCAACTACTTCATGTAATATTTCTTCCACTAAACTCCCATAGCCCATCTTTCTAAGTTCTTCAATAATCTCCATATCCTCTTCCAAAAGCTTTATAGCAAGAAATCGTGGAGTATATGGTAAGTTTGTTAAAGAAATTTTTGCCTCTAATCTACTGAGTACTTCTTCTATGTCTTTTCCATAATCAATTTTAAATTGAGAAAATCCTCTTTCTTTTGCTTCAATTATTGCCTCTTTAAGTTCAGGAATTCCCTCTTCTTTTGTTCCAACAGTAAAAACCACAGGGATCCCCAAAGTTTTTTCAAGAATATCTTTATCAATTTCGATTCCTTTTTCTTTTAGAAGATCTGCCATGTTTAAATCCAAAACAACATTTGCCCCAGTTTCAAGAAGTGAAATTAAAAGGTAAAGATTTCTTTCAAGATTAGTAGAATCTGCAATACAAACTACTACATCTGGTTTTTCTTTTAGAATATAATTTCTTGCAATTCTTTCATCAATTGAATAAGGAGTAAGGCTGTATGTTCCAGGGAGGTCTACTACAATAAACTCATAGTCTTTATACCTGAGTTTTCCTTCCTTCTTCTCAACTGTTACTCCGGGCCAATTCCCTACATGGGCATGACCATGGGTCAGAGCATTAAAAATTGTAGACTTTCCGGAGTTTGGATTTCCTACCAAGGCTACTTTTATAACTTTTTGCTTCTTTAAATCACTTATCATGCTTTCCTCCTCCTTAATTTAAAGGCTTTACAAAAATCTTTTCCGCTATTCCTCTTCCCAAAGCAACTCTTGCAGAATTCAAAGCAATAACTATAGGTCCATGATAAGAGTTATTTACAATAAAAACCTTTACTCCAGGGTAAATACCCATTTCAAAAAGTCTTTCTCTTATGCCTCTCCCCCCTAAAATCTCTACAACTTCTACTTCGTCTCCATTTCTACACAAAGATAAAGGCATCATATCTCCTCTACAACAATTTTTTCTGCTTCTTCTTTTCTTAAAGAGAGGTGATAATCAAGTATCAATACATCAATAGGATCACCTAAGGGAGCAATTTTTTCAACTTTTACAATAGTCCCCGGGATTGCTCCCATTTCCAATAAGCGCTTCTTTAAACTTCCTGAACCACCCTCTTTAACTTCTACTATTTTTCCGCTTTGACCTGCTTTCAAATCTTTAAGAGTTTTTGGCATTTTTACCTCCTTTTTACTTGCAAATTCTTTTAAAATATTAAAAAAATCTATACTTTCCCCTTCCAAATTTTCTTCTATATGCCCCATAAACTTCTGTATCTTTTCTAATGTTTCTCTGTGAAGATCGTGTTCCATTTTATGGGCATCTTTTTCTGCAACACTTTCAGAAACTCCAAGAAAATCATGCAAAAATTTATAAATTGTTTTGTGTCTTTCATAAATTCTCTCTGCTATTCTTAACCCTTCATCTGTTAAATTTATGTAACCATACCTTTCTTGAGAGACGTAACTTCTTTCTGATAGTTCCTTTATTGCATTAACAACTGACGGAAGCTTAACTCCTTTTCTTTCTGCAACATCTTTCAACCTTACCACACCTTTATTTAACTTAAGGATAAAAATTTCCAAAAGGTAATCTTCTAAACTTTCACTTAATTCGCCCTGCATTTTATTCCTCCCTCCTCTTGCATGATCTAAAAAGAGGGCATGACAAACAACCTGTACTCCTTAAGTTGTAAAAGTCAAACACAATTTTCCCTTGGGAAGCTAAAGAAGCCAAAGCCCTTAAAACAATCTCTTTTTCAAAGTTTGTCCTTCTCACAATCTCTTCTAAGCTTATAACTTTCTCATGTCTTATTAAGCCTAATAATATCTCTTCCATCTTGTTAGCCTTCTTTAACATTGTTAGTCTTATCTAACTTTATTTTAGAGATAAAATTTTCCTTTGTCAAGAGTGAAAAATACTTGATCGATAAATAGATTATGGATATAGGTGCCAGTATAGTAATGATAATGAAGTAATATCTTTCATCTCTAATCTATTAAAAAGACTAAATTCTCTTCTAAGAAAAACCTTCCTTAAGGTTCCTATTTATGACTTATTTACTAAGGATTTATCTATATTTCTTAAGGGGTAACTATGTCTATATCAGGTTCCTTTTTGCGTAACTTGGATAATAATTATATAATTAGAATAATATTAAACTAAAGAGGTGAGAGTATGCTTGTTAAAGAGATTTTAGAAGATGTTTATCTGATTCGTACCCCTGAATTTCCTTTTTTTGAAAACACTTATCTTGTAAGATTAGGAGGGAAAAAGAGAAAAATTAATCTAATAATAGATCCATCACCGCTTGAGTACTTTAATGATCTTGTTTTAGTCATCAAGGATATTATTGGAAAAATTGAAGACTTGGACATAGTTTATGTCAATCACCAAGATCCTGATTTAACTTCCTCTGTTCCTGGACTTCTTTCTATGAATAAGGACGCAGTACTCATAACATCTGAAGATACCTGGAGACTTATGAAATCTTACGGCATTGAGAAAGAAAGATATCAACCGGTAGAACATTTTCCAAATAGAAGGTTAAATCTTGATTCTGGAGAGTTCTTAGAGTTTGTACCTACCCCCTTTTGCCATTTTAGAGGAGCAGCTGCTCTATACCTTCCCTCAAAAAAAATTTTGTTCTCAGGAGATCTTTTTGCTGGGCTCTCTACTAAAAATACTGATGATATCTTTGCAGATAAAAATTCTTGGGCAGGGATCAAAGCCTTTCATCAGATTTATATGCCTTCTAAACCTGCTTTGGTAAACGCTATAGATAATATTGGTAGATTAAGTCCTTTACCAGAAATCATAGCTCCTCAGCATGGTGATATTATTAAGGGAGATTTAATCATAGATTTTAGTAAGAGAATAAATGATTTAGAAGTTGGATTAGAATATATTCAAGATATGGAGAAAAAGAAAGATCTTTACATTTATGCCTTCAATGAAATTTATCAGTGTTGTAAGGAGAGATTAGGAGAAGAATTTGTGAGGGAAAAAGTTCATAGTATTAACTCAAATTCTTCTTTTCCTGAGCTTGTACAATTTGAAAATGACGTGGCCATAGACTTTAGAGTACCAATTCAGTCTGTCTTTGAATTGATGTATCTAAGTTTTATAGAGGGTTTAAATGATAAAGAAAAAGATCAGGTAAAAAGTGACATAATAAGAATATTCGCCAAGTATAACTTAGAAGTTCCTGAAACCTTTTACGAAGAAAGAAGCACAATCTTTGATGCTTTCAAAAGAATCACAAATTTATTTAGAAGGTAAAAAGGGGAAGGGGGCACTCCTTCCCCTTTTTTATATAATTCCTACTTTTTTTCCTGCCTTTTCAAATATCTCTAAAGCTCTATCTACTTGTTCTTCAGTATGGGTTGCCATATAGCTTGTTCTCAGTAGGGACTGATTAGGTGGTACCCCAGGAGGAAGGACTGGATTGCAATAAACCCCAAGCTCAAAGAGTTCTTTCCACATCTCTAATGTCTTCCACTTATCCCTAATATATATAGGAATGATGGGAGTACAACTATTCCCTATATCAAAACCAAGAGACTTTAAACCCTCCCTCATTCTATTGGCTATCTTCCAAAGTCTATCTATTCTTTCAGGCTCTTCTTGCATCACCTCTAAAGCTGCAAGAGCTGCTGCAGTATTTGCAGGGGACATACTGGCACTAAAGATAAAGGACCTGGCATTATGTTTGATATAGAAAATTACTTCTTCATCTCCTGCTATAAATCCTCCTAAGCTTGCAAAGGACTTACTGAAGGTTCCCATAATGAGGTCTACCTCATTATCCAGTCCAAAATAGTTTGCAGTTCCTCTTCCATGATCTCCTAAAACTCCTATGGAATGTGCATCATCTACCATGAGTCTTGCGTTATACTTTTTACAAAGTTTAACTATTTCAGGGAGAGGTGCAATATCTCCTGCCATAGAGAATATCCCATCCACTATTACTAATTTTCCTGCATCATCAGGACAGCTTTTAAGTACTTTTTCTAAATCTTCCATGTCATTATGTTTAAACCTTAGCATTTTACCATAAGACATTTTACAACCATCTATTATAGAAGCATGATCTTCTTTATCAGTTATTGCTATATCGTCTTTCCCTATGAGGGCAGATATCGTTCCTACATTTGTTTGGTATCCTGTAGAAAATACAATACAAGCTTCCTTGTTTAAAAATTCTGCCAGTCTTTCCTCTAATTCTCTGTGGAGAGCTAAGGTGCCATTCATAAAGCGCGATCCTGTACAACTTGTCCCATATTTTTTAATTGCATTTATAGCTGCCTCTTTAACCTTGGGATGAGTGGTAAGTCCTAAGTAATTATTAGAGCCAAGCATAATGAGCCTTCTACCATTAATTACTACCTCAGTACCCTCTGTCTCTTCTAAAGGTAGAAAGAAGGGATAAAGTCCTTGATCTATGGCAACCCTTGCCTCTGATAAGGGATGTTCTGGAGTCAAATTATAGCATTTTTCAAATAGATCCATTTTTTCTTCCTCCTAATCTCTTCTAAAACTTTTTATATAATTATAACTCAACTTCTATTCCTTTTACTCCCTTATCAGGTAGAATTTTTATGCCCTTTTCTACTTTTTGGAAACTTCCATTCTTTATACTTTTTATATTTTCCACTGAGAAAAGTAATATAGAGAAGGGTTTTCCTATCTCATAATCTATATCAAAATTAAGTTTGTTTCCAACCCTTTTTAGAATTACTCTAAGATTTAGATTTCCATCTTGATCAAAAACCTCGCAACTTGCCTTTTCTCCTTCTATAGGTTCAAATACATAAAGAGTTACATTATCTGCATAATCATAATCAGGTCTTTCTTTATTATCGCCTACAGCCACAATACTTCCAGGTCTAACCATTAAAGGAAGAGAGAAATAATCAAATTTTTCCCTGTACCATTTTCCTCCTTCTTTTTTCTCTCCGGTTATAAAGTTTGTCCAAATTCCTTTTGGTAAATAATACTCTACTTCTCCAGTTTCCGAGAAGACAGGGGCAACAAGAAGAGAATCTCCTAACATATATTGTCTATCAAGGAAATGGCAGGTAGGATCATCTTCAAATTCCAAAAGCATAGCTCTAAGCATAGGTATACCTTTCTTTGACGCCTCAATAGCCTTTGCAAATAAATAAGGCATTAAGGAGCATTTCAAATTGACAAAGAATCTTAATACGTGCACAGCTTCCTCATCATAGAGCCATGGTACCTTATAGGCAAAATTTCCATGCAATCTACTATGGGAGGATAATAATCCAAAAGCAACCCACCTTTTATAAAGATCTGGAGTTGCTGAACTATCAAATCCTCCTATGTCATGGCTCCAAAAACCAAATCCACAAAGCCCTAAAGAAAGTCCGCCTCTTAATGTTTCTGCCATAGATTCATAGCTTGCTAAGCAATCTCCGCCCCAGTGTACTGGAAATCTTTGTCCACCCGCAGTACTTGAGCGGGCAAAGACTATAGCTTTGTTTTCTCCAAACTCTTCCTTTAATGTTTCAAAAACGGTCTTATTATATAAGAATGTATAGAAGTTATGCATTTTTTGAGGATCTGAACCATCATAATAAACTACATCGGTTGGAATTCTCTCTCCAAAATCTGTCTTGAAAGAGTCAACTCCCATCTTGATTAAATTTCTTAACTTTTCAGAGTACCACTCTCTTGCAGATGGATTAGTAAAATCTACTATACCCATTCCAGGTTGCCAATCGTCTGTTTGCCAAACACTCCCATCAGGCTTTTTTATTAAAAATCCTTTTTGTTTTCCTTCTTCAAATAGTCTTGATCTTTGAGCTACATATGGATTAATCCAAACACATATTTTTAAGCCTCTATTTTTTAATCTTTTTAGCATTTCTTCAGGATTGGGGAATACCCTTTCATCCCATTGAAAATCCACCCAATGGTATTCTTTCATCCAAAAACAATCAAAGTGAAATACATGAAGAGGAATATTTCTTTCTCTCATCCCTTCAATAAAACCCGTTACTGTTTTTTCATCGTAGTTTGTTATAAAGGAGGTAGTGAGCCATAATCCAAAGGACCATGCAGGGGGAAGTGCAGGTTTTCCAGTAAGATTGGTATAATTATCCAGTACCTCCTTTAAGTTTTTTCCTCCTATTACAAAATAATTTAGATATTCTCCTGGCACACTAAACTGTACTCTTTCTACATGTTCCGTGGCTATCTCAAAAGAGACTTTTTCTGGGTGATTAACAAATACCCCATATCCTTTATTGGTAACATAAAAGGGAATATTTTTATAAGTTTGATCAGATGTTGTTCCTGCATCTGCATTCCACATATCAATACTTTGTCCGTTTTTAATAAAAGCACCAAATCTTTCTCCTAATCCATATACAAGCTCTCCAACTGATAAGGCGAGCTGTTCTCTTACATAGGGATTCTTTTTGTCATCAAGAATATAACCTGTATATTTAAAGCCAGACTTAGTAAGCTCTTTATTCTCATAGAAAAACTTATAAGATAAATTTCCCTTTTTGTTAATTTTTACCATTAACTTGTCAGCTTTTAGGATCAAAAATTCATTATCCTCTAAAATTTCAGGCTTATAATCTTCTCTTACAAAGAGCTCAAAGTTTGGACCTTTTTCTAAGCCACCTTTAAAGTGATATATTTTCACTTGAATTATATTAGGAAGGGGAGAGGTGAAGTGGATTTCGAATAGGGGACCATATAATGTTTCACCTCTATTTTGTATCCTATGATATGGAGCATAGATAATTATTTCTTTTTCCCTTATCTCATAATCGTAAACTTCTGCAGGTGAATAGACGGAGTAACCTTCTTTAACTCTCCAATATCCATCAGTAAACCTCAATTCCAAAACCCCCCTAAAGTACCAGTATATCTGGCTTTACAAATTTATTTCCTTCTACTTCTATTGTGATTGTGGGATATATGATTGGATTTGTAATAGTGATAAAGCCATCAGGAGTAACAATAAATCCATCTTCAGATTTTGTTCCTGTGATGGTAGGATTCCAACAAAAGGCTTGATAAGGTAGGATTTTTTCTGTAGTATTGGGAGTTACTCTTATTTCTCTTGGATAATAGCCCATGGGTCCTCCTTGATGATGAAGTTTCCATTCATCCTTATAACCTCTTTTTTCATACTCTTCTATGGCGGTAAGTACTGGAACTCTCATTTCTCCTCCAATCTTTGTTTTGGATATCATAATGCATTCTATTTCTACATTATCTCGATATTGTTTAATAACATTTTCCGGAAGTGGTCCAAAGTGAGCCATTCTTGTTATAGTAGTTATTAAGCCTTTGTATCTTGCATTTACCGAAGCCATAACATATTCTCTTACTTCTTTGTCTTTTGATATAGGATGTCGATAGTTTCTGATTCTTTCATCAGATGCTATCATAAAGGCAGTAGGTTCTATTCCATCTTTCCAAAGTTTTTGAGCAATTCTTCCTGCTATTTTTATCTCTTTATCTCCTTTTTTCGTCTCCATTAATGTTTCTTCCACGGCTTTTGCTAATTTCTCGCCCAAATATTTGTATCTATCAATTTCTCCTTCAGTTAAAGTAAATCTTAATCTTCTAAAATCATTCTCTACAAATATAAAATTACTATAAGGTATATCGCACCCTACCTTTTTATCTCCTACAATGCTATTTACTATTTCTATTTCTTTATCTTCATACCATGGGTACTCAATAACTTCAAAATCCAGATCTTTTACTTCCTCATCTCTCATTCTTCCTGCCTCAATTTTATTTGCAATAACAAATTGTTCCCTTTCTGTTACAAGAACAGAAGTTACTCCTATTTCTGTAGTCATTCCAACAAAGTTAACTCCTCCTGCAGTGATCCATGAAAAATTTGGTTGTTTTTTAATTAAAATGGCATAAAGATCTTTTTCTCTGAGAAAATTTCTAACTCTCTCTAATTTAATTTTTACCTCTTCTTTCTTTTCCATAATAATCCTCCTTCATTTACAAATTTATATCCACTACCTCTTTAGATGTTTCGCTTTTTCGTGAGCTAACATCTCTTCTTTATCATTTAGGGGGGTTAAAGAGATTTCTTTTTTATATTTTCTTTCTAAAGCTTTTTTTATTAAATAGTCTACAAAATGTGGATTTTTGGGTAGAACTGGTCCATGTAAGTATGTACCAAAAAGATTCTTATAAACTAAGCCTTCTTTTCCATCCTTTCCATTATTGCCAAAACCTTTTAATACTTTTCCAAGTGTATTGTAATTATGATAAGTTCTACCACCATGATTTTCAAACCCTACTAAGGTTTTTGGATAAATAGGGAGAGTGGTTTCAATTAAAATATTACCTATTAATCTTCCTTCCTCCGCCTTAGTGTAAAAGTTTAAAATTCCTAAGCCTTCTATCTTATTCCCATAGGCATCCAAATAGTATTCTCCTAAGAGTTGGTATCCTCCACAGATTGCAAGCACGACAAGGCTATCTTCTATTAAATCTTTTAGAACATTCTTATATTTTATGATGTGAGAAAAAATAATCTCTTGCTCCCTATCAGATCCACCCCCTAAAAATATGATATCTGCAGATTCTAAACCCTGCTCTTTATCTTTTGTAAAAGATAAAATATTTGCTTTTATACCTCTCCATTCGCATCTTTTCTTAAGAACTATTATATTCCCTCTATCCCCATAAAGATTTAAAAGATCAGGATACATATGGAGTATATTAATTTCCATCTTTTATGCTCCTTTTAAGGAATTTTCTTGAGTAAAAAAGAGCAGTATATGTAGGAAGGATATAAACCTTTTGGGGGGTATGGATTGAAAGTTTTAGACTTTTTGATATATCATTTATCAATTCTAATTTTTCTAAGGGAAATTCTGCATATTTTAATCTTAAAAGCAATTCTTCTCCTCTTTTTCCAGAACATATAATCTTTTTTATATGATGATCATTACAAAGCATTTCAAAATCTACATCCCAGATCCAGGAGATATCTCTTCCATCCGCTATATTATCATTTAATATTAATAGTAGTATTTTTTCTTCACTATCCTGAATTATGCTGTCTAATACTTGATTATATCCCGCTGGGTTTTTCACTAATATGAGAATCTTATTATACCCCTTGTAAGAATATGCTTCCCATCTTCCTAATTTAAAGGAAAAATTTTCTATTCCTTCTTTTATAATATCTGTTTGAATCCCTAAGGTTTTAGCTAAAGCAAATCCAGCAAGAGCATTATAAAGATTGTAAATTCCTGGATAATTGAAGGAAAGATCAATAGACATATTTTCACCTTTCACTTCAAAAATCCACTTATTATTTTCATATTTGGCACTTGTTATATAAAAATCATAGGGGGGATTTCTAAACCCACAGCTACAGGAGTATTTCCCCATTTGGGCATAATTAAAGTATTCATATTGAAGTTTTTGACCACAAAAGGGACAATATATGCTTTCTCTAATTTCTTCTTTCTCTTCTTTAAGTTTAATATTAATGCCATAAAAGTATTTTTTATTACTAAGCCTTGAAAATCTTGCTACAAAGGGATCATCCGCATTTAATATGAGAACTGTTTTATCATAATCTTTTAAAACATTGCCAATTGCATTTACTGTCTTGTCAATTTCTCCATATCTATCCAGTTGATCCCTGAAAAAGTTTGTAATCACAATAAAGTCTGGTTTTAGCTCCCTAAAGACATAAGGGAAAATTCCCTCATCTACTTCAAAAACTCCGAAATCATAGCTTGAAGGATTTTTTAGAAAAGCGGTTATAATTCCTGATCTTAAGTTTGCCCCCTCTAAATTAGCTAACACCTTTGAGTTTGTCCTCTTTAAAATTTGATAGATTAAATTTGTAGTGGTAGTTTTACCATTTGTACCTGTTATAAAAATTACTTTTTTGAAATATCTTCTCATGTTTATAAGAAAAGAAGGACATATATAATATGCCACTTTACCTGGAAAAGTAGTAGCATTTAAGGAAAACAAATTCATAATGAAATAAATTAATCTTCCAATTAGAATTGAAAGGTAAAATCTTAATTTCATCCCATTACCTTTACAAGAATAGGATAAAAGACCCTAAAATCATTATTAAAACTCCTACTATTCTTAATCCTATGTTCTCTTTTAATAAATAGTGGGCAAAAATCACTGTTAAGATCATGCTCAGCATAGATAAAGGCTCTGCGATGCTTACTGGTACTTTTTTAAAGGCTATGAGGAGTAAAAGATAAGAATATGCATTGATAGCACTGGCAATAAAAACATATAAAGTATTATTTTTAAAAACCTTAGCTACCTCTCTTAACTTTTTCCCAATTAGTAGATACAGGAATTGGAAGACACTTATAGCAAAGTATAAAAAGAAAGTATAAAATAATGCACTTATCTTCCCCATTAAGAATCCATCAATAGTTCTGCCAATAGCAATTAGTAGTGAACTAAGAATCATAAGGAAGGATTCCTTCTTTTTTATAAGGATTTTTAAGGATTTAAAAACATTCTCTTGTCTGTTTAGGAAAGATGCCCCATATACTAACAAGGATAATCCTATGAGTTTATTAATAGTAAAAGCTTCACCAAGAAAGATAGTAGTTAATAGAAGAAGGAAGAAAACATTGAAGTTATATAAGGGACCAACTAAGCTTGCTTCACCTAAGGATAGAGACTTAACATACAAAAAGAAGGAAAGTGAATATATGAAACTACTTGTTAATCCATATGGTAGGAATTCTAAATTTTTAGGTATTTTATCTAAAAAAACAAAAGGAAAGAGGAATAAGATGGCAAGAGCAAAAAATAGAAAAGATGTTGCCATACTATCATTATTTTCTCCAACCTTTTTAACAACAATTTTCTCGTAGCCTAAAAGGATTATTCTACCTAAAATAGCTAAGTATGCCCAAATCATAATCTTTATAACCTAAATATGTAATTCTTATCTTTATATTTAGATAGAATATTACTTAAATCTATAGAGTCAATTAAAAATTCTTTAAAAGTAATGGAAAAGTAATCTTTAAGCCCTTTTGTGATTGCCTTTTTTAATTTTTCCTTTGGAACATTTATAAAGGAAGTCTTGTATTTGATCTTTTTCAAATATTTTTCCATATTTTTAATGGGTTTTCTTATAATGGTAAAGTGGTGTAGATACCCATGTTTATTTAAATAGCCACTACATCCTGAGATTTTACCCCCATCCATAGAAAAAATATTTCCCCTCTCGTCAAAGGTAAAATCTCCAAAATCACTTAAGCTTTTTGCAGTTATTGATGCTAAAAAGGTATATTTCTCTTTTAGATCTTCAGGAAGTTTGATTTCTTTTGGGAATAAGAAACTAACACATAATTGATCAGGAGTAATGTATACTACGCCACCACCACTTTGCCTTCTTGCAATTGTAATATTATCTTGAATGATATTTTCCACAAAAACTTCATCCTCTACCTTTGATGACCTACCTAATATAACGCAGGGTGGAAAGGAGTAAAATATAACATAAAATTCGTTTATATTGCTTAGAAGATAATCTTCTAAGGAGAAGAGATAAAAAGGACTTATTTTTTCTAAATTTATAATCTTCCCTTTCATAACATATATAATACATTATGGAAAACCATTTGTTAAATTGGCTTAAATGTTTTATAATTAAAGCAATGAAATTAAATGGATAGGAGGGTGCCATGAAAAAACTTGCTATTTTATTAATTCTTCTTTTGTCAGTTGTTTTTGCTGAGACAGTCCCCGTATTGATTGATGGTAAAGAATATAAAGGAGAAAAAATAGGAAATTATATATTTGTACTTGATAATAAGTTAGTAATATACGAGAATAAAAGTTATGAACTTATTAAAATAGATAATTTTTATATTTCAAAAGATTTAAAAGTAGTGCTCGATGGGAATGAAGTAAATAAAATAATCTCTTTTGGAGATATAGTCTTCTATCCTAAAAAAAACTTACTATTTAAAAATGGAAAGAAATATGAAGTGAAAAATTGGGGAAATGTATATTTTTCTCTAACAGGTTACAATTACGATTGGGAGGGATTTAAGCTTTTTGCTTATGGGATTTTCCCACAAATGAAATATGTCCTCTTAGAGATATGTATATTTAATCTTGATTCTCAACCTGTAACTCTTCAGCAGAATATGTTCAAGCTAAAAATTGGGAATAGTATTTACTATCCAGATGGTTCTGCATCTGTTATTCTTAATAACGAAGGAAAAGAAGTATTATTTAGAAAAATTATCTATCCTGGTGAAGCTACAGTTGGTTATCTTGTATTTGATGTGCCAACAACTCCTGAAAAGCTTATAATAGATCCTCAGTTTGGTCTTAAGAATCCGTTGGAGATAAATATGCCCTAAATGAGAATAACTACAAAGGTCCTTATTATAATATTCTTAATCAATTTTATACTTGTTGGGGGTATTCTTTTTGTTTTATTCACCCAATTAAGGGGGATGCTTTTTAGTAATTTTGAAAGACTGATTGAGCATTATACTATTCACTTAGCAGAAACAATCTATCCAAACATTAAGTTGGGCTTTAATGATAAGTTAGCCATAGACGATAAGATTAAGTATACAATATCTTTTATGCCTGAGCTGATGGGCATAACTATTTTGGATAAGAATTTTAATATTGTTTATTCCTATAATATAAACGAATCTTTCCCTAAATATATTTATCAGAGTATATCTTCCAAAATTACGAAGTACCATGATCTAAAGGGGCATTCATACTATCTTATTATTCCTATGAAATTAATAGATGAGAATCTTCCTTACCACTTAGTAAGTGTCTCCTCTACCAAAAATCTGGAAAAAAATTTAGGCTTAACTTTATTTAACATCTTTTTTTATGTGATATTAGCTCAGATTCTATTATCAATTGTTGCTTTTTATCTATTAAGAAGGGATTTTCTACTTCCATTAGAGGCTCTAACCCAATATATAAAAAAACCTAATCCATCTATAAAAGAGGAGCCATTTTTCAAAGAGAACAATGAGATAGGAGAGTTATCAAGAACCCTTGTGGAACTACACGAAAGACTGGAGAGTATAATTAAGGAACAAAAATCAATTATAGAAAATAGAACATACCAATTAAATATACTTTCTGACTTCCTAAGTGGTTTTAATATGGCTCAAAGCTTTGAAGAACTCATATCCTCTACAGAAAAAAAGTTTGAAAAATACTTCCCTAAGAGACTTAAAGATTTAGTCTTGATAAACCCGTGGACTAAAGAAATATTTTATAAAAGATTTTCTTTGATCTCTGAGGAAGAGATGGATATTTTATTAGAATATTTTAATACTACTACTGAGATTCCAAGTAGATTAACTAAGAAAGATGTGGACTTTCTTATTCCATCCTTTCCAGAGGATCATATCTTATCTGTCCTACGAAGAAAAAACAGGATATTTGGTTTTGTAATCATAGACATAAGCTCTTTGTCTGAAGAAACTATTAGGGTTTTAATATCTATAAAGGATCACTTTACTATTGCTTTAGAAAACATATTGATTTATGAGCATACAAAGAAGCTTTCCATTACAGACCATTTGACTGGTCTTTTAAATAGAAGAAGATTAGAAGAAATATTATCTATTGAGATGAAAAGAGCAGAAAGATTTTCTCACCCTCTAAGTATCATTTTTTTAGATATTGATCACTTCAAATTAATTAATGATTCCTATGGACATGTTATAGGAGATGAATTTCTAAGAGAGCTTTCTATTTTTCTCATTAAGAATATAAGACATACAGACTATGTGGGAAGATTTGGTGGTGAGGAGTTTATATTAGTTTTGGTAGAAACTCATATTGCAGGAGCAAAAAATGTGGCTGAAAAGATTAGAAGAAGATGGATAGAGGAGAAGCATGTAATAGAGATAAACGAAGAAAAGAAGATTGGTACATTAAGTATGGGAATAGCTGGTTATCCTGAACATTCCAATGATCCTTTTGAGTTAATTAAATATGCAGATATTGCCCTATATAATGCTAAAAAAGATAGAAATAAAGTATCAGTGTTTAGTAAGGAGTTCCTTAAGGAATTCCAATAAATTTTCATCCCTTTCTACTATTCCCTGATAAAAGAGTTCACCTTCTTTTCCCTTATATCCTCTCTGAGAAATCTCAAAAATAACTTCTTCCCACTTTTCTTTAGGAAAATTTTCTTTTCTTCCCATTATTAATTGCTTGTTTCTATTTATAAGGAAATAGAAGGATACATGTTGAGAAAGCTTTTGTCCCAAAAATCTCAAATCATTTATTTCTTTATCTATTCTTTTAAGAAGAACTTTTCCCCCAAGGGTCTCAAAGCTTTCCTCTAAAAGTTTTTCGCTTTCAAAGGTTATGATATCATCCTTATACTTTTTATTCTCTTTTTCTAAATTACTAAGCTTTTCTAATAGCCTATCTATAGCGGGTAGAATTTCTGGATCTCCTAATCTTTGTTTAATATACTCATACTCTTTTTCTCTTTTTTCTAACCTTTTCAATATCCTACTTCCAGCTATAAATTCAATCCTCCAAAATTGAGCATTTTTCCTGTATACTTTTAATACTTTGAACAAACCTATTTCCTTCGTGTTTTTTACATGAATTCCCCCACATGGATTAACATCTATGGAAGGAATTTCAACTATTCTTGTTTTTTCATCCTTCCAGTATACAAGAATAGGTAAACCTTCCATTATTAAATTATTAGTTTCTTCTTCAGCTTCAAATATGTGGGAAAGATTAAGATCGCCAAAGAATGGAATTTCTATTTTTGTGTGATCCTCTAATATTTGAAAACCTGTAGTCTCATATCCGAATCTTTTTTCAATAACAGCAGAAAACAAGTGTTGGGCGGAATGTTCCTGGGAGTATTCCCTTCTTAATCTCCAATCTATTTCTAAAAAAACATCAGTATATAAATTAGGCTTCTCACCCTCTAAAATTCCATAGTGCCAGATACCATCTTTTTCTTCTTTTACATTTGTAACCCTGATAACGAAGTTTTCTCCCTTAATGATTCCTCTGTCTGAAGGCTGTCCTCCACCTTCAGGATAAAATATAGTCCTATCTAAGAGAACACTAAATTCTTTACCTTCTTTCAGGTAAATAATTTTTGCTTTATCTGTATATTTTTCTGGATCCTTGTAGAATATTTTTTCTGTCATGCTTTAAATTTTATGTGTGATCTAAATCACTGTCAATAAATTTTTTTGTTTATTAGAATAACAAATATGATAAAATTATAAATGATTCTTATAAAGGGAGGTTTTAAAAATGCCATTATTAGAGCTCCCAGGAAAAATAATCTACGGTGTAGAAACAATAAATTCCTTATCTTCAGAGGCTGTTCAATTAGGAAGAAAATTCTCCTTCTTCTGTGGTGAAAATTCTTTAAAACGAAGTGGATATTTTGATAAAATTTTATCTTCTTTGGATAAAGCTGGACTGGAAATACAAGTGGTTTCTGGAATTCCACCTGAGCCTAATGTTAATCTCATTAATGAAATTCTTAGTAAAGTTAAAGAATTTAAACCTGATGCTATAATTGCCATAGGAGGAGGGAGTGTTATAGACACTGCAAAGATAGTGTCCGCTCTTCTTGCAGATAAAACCGCAACAATCTTTGATCTTAAGGGGAAAGAAATAGAAAAAGCATATCCTATTATTGCAAGTCCTACTACTGCTGGAACAGGTAGCGAGGTAACCAGGTTTGCAGTTGCTACAGATTTGGAAACAAAAGATAAATTTATTTTATTTGGAAAGGCTTTAATTCCAAAGGTTGCCATTATAGATCCTCAACTTACATATACTATGAGTCCCTTAGTAGCGAGTGCTACAGGTATAGACGCTCTTTCACATGCTATTGAGTCTTTTTTATCTAAGTCTGCAACTTGTACAACAGATATATGGGCAAAATCTGCCATAGAAGCGCTTTGGAATCATCTTATTCCTGCCATTCTTGAAGATTCCAATTATTCTAAGGAAAGAGTATCTTACTCTGCTTTTTGGGCAGGTGTAGCTATAAATAATACAAAGACTACTCTTGTGCATGCCATGTCTCGTCCTTTAGGTGGTCTATACGGAGTAATACATGGAATTGCAAATGGTATTCTTCTTCCTGCTTATTTGAGATTTTGTGCCCCTGTTATTCCACAGGAGAAAATGAATTTTCTGAAAACAGTTATGAAGGGATATCCACCTGATAAGATTGAAGAGTTATTAAATACATTAAAGTTACCTCTTAGATTGTCTCAGGTTATAAGTAGAGATAAAATAAATATAAATCTGTTAGTAGAGAGAGCAAAATCTGCAGTTATGAATATTGAAAATACTCTTAGACCTGTAAAAGATGAGGACATATATGCATTATACGAGGAGGTCATATAATGCTTGTAAAGCTAATTACTGTGGCACGCGAATTTGGCACCAATGTAGATAGTATTTTTGAGAAATTAGCAAAAGAATACAATTTCCTTCTTCTAAATAGAAAAAATCTAACATCTTATTTATCAAAATATTTGGAAATATCAGAGGAGGATTTAATTATTAAAGAAAAAGAGATTGAGAAAGGAAAGTACGAAGATGATTTTTCCAGTAAATATGTAGAGGGCATAAAAAATGTAGTAGATAGTTTGCTAAAAAGATCTTCTGTAATATTAATGGGAAGGGGAGGGCAGGTAATATTTAAAAACTATCCAGATACTATACATGTAAATATAATTGCACCATTAAAGTATAGAATTGAAAACTTAATAAAGGAGTATAATTTAGATATAAATACTACTAAGAAGCTTATAGAAGAGAAGGATAGAGAAAGGGAAACTTATTTTAGAATGTTGTTCAATGAGGATTGGAAAAATCCATATCTTTATCACTTAATTTTAAATCTTTCTTATTATACCTCTCAGGAGATCTATGAAATTATCGTAAAATCAATTGAAAAACCTAAAAAAAATATTCCAGATTCTCAGGAGAGTTTCACTCTTACAACTCCTGTGAATTTTGCAAATAAGAGTGAAGAGGAGTTTGCTAAATTACTGACCTTTTATAGAATAAAGTGGGAATATGAGCCTCATACTTTTCCCTTAGAATGGGATAGCGAAGGTCAAATAATTGAAGCTTTTACTCCAGATTTTTATCTTCCTGAGTTTAATCTTTATATTGAGCTTACAGTTCAAAAGCCCAAGCTTATGACAGAAAAGTTAAGAAAGATAAGAAAACTTAGAGAATTATATCCTCATATAAATATAAAGCTATTATATGGAAAAGATTATTTAAAGATATTGGAAAAATATGGGGCTAAAGTGAAATAATGGAAAAAATTGGAAAAATTTTGTTTACAGAAGAAGAAATAAAAGAGAGAATTAAGACTTTGGGGGAAAAAATAAGCAAGGATTACGAAGGAAAAGAACCTGTCTTGGCATGTATATTAAAAGGAGCAGTATATTTTGCAGTTGATTTAACAAGAAGTTTATCTATTCCTCATATTTTAGACTTTATCTCTATTCTTAGTTATGGTCCTTCAAAGGAAACCTTTGGTGTTGTTAGAATTATTAAAGATTTAGATATTAACATTTACAATAGAGATGTAATTATTGTAGAGGATATTGTAGATACAGGGCTTTCTTTGGCATATTTATTGAGGGCATTAAAAACTCGAGAGCCCTCATCATTAAAAGTTTGTACTTTATTAGATTGTCCTGGAAGAAGAATTATAGATGTACCTATTGATTATAAGGGGTTTGAAATTCCAAATTATTACGTAATAGGATATGGTCTGGATTATAAAGAAAAGTACAGAAACCTAAAATATATTGCGATTTTAGAAGAATAATTATAAATCTTTATCCTCTCCTCCTGCTATTTCTAAGAACTTTTCTATATACTCTTTGAGCTCCATTATATATTTTATGCTTTCCTCTTTTGCCTCAAGTCCTTTAGGTGTTAGTCTATAAACTCTTTTAGCGGGTCCTTTTTCTTCTACATCCCATTTTGATACAACTAATCCTTCTAATTCAAGTTCTCTTAAAATTTTATAACCTCTTCCCATTCCACTAATACCTGATGAAATAATACCTGGAAAAACTTCAGAGATTCTATTAATAATTTCATAGCCATGTAGTTCGCCCTCTCCTAAACAGGTTAGGATCCACATTCTTAACCAAAATCCTGGACTTAATCCTACAACCTTTTTTATCCTTATTCTTTCCATAATCCTCCCCTGTTAATTACTATATCTCAATTTTATATATATCACTTAAAAATATTACTGTCAAGTATTGTCCATATCTCTTCTATTCTGCATGTATTTTAAATCATATTTTCTATTAAGCTCTTAAAGTAATCTCTAAATTTTTTATCTTTAAGCCCTATATCGTGGGCAGGGGTAAGACATATTACTCTACCTTTTCCAAAATTGTGGGTCCATCCAGCAATTGAATCTCCATATTCAGATCTTGATCTCAAAAAAACATTTGTATTCTTTTCGTCACAATGTACAAAATAATGTTCATCTATGAAAGAAAATTCTATGTTATTTCCATAATAAGTAACTAATTTGGGCTCTGGATGGTGCTTAAAATATCCTCTTATAAGGGATACATATGGTCCATCAACATTGTAACTTGCAAGTCCAGAGTGCCAAACAATAAGTTTTCCCCCATTTTTTACATATTCTACTAAGTCTTTTTCAATGTCTTCACTCATCCATACCAAAACATTATCTTCTTGAGGATTTATTTTATTCTCTCTACCTAAGATTAGAAGATCAGGTTTTTTAACTAAATATTCATGGAAGTTATCTATAGATGAGTCTAATAATTCAATTTCTTTGTCTTTTAAAGCATATTTTACTACTTCTAAAAACTTATCATGGTCATGATAAAAATCGCCTAAAAGTGTTAATACTTTTCTCAAAGCAATCTCCCTCCTTAATTTATTCTATTGCAAGGGCACGTCTTGGATTCATCACCTGCATAATATAAATATCTTTGTCGTCAATTTTCTTTTTTAGTTCTGGAATTAAATATTTATCAATGTAGGAATAGGGACGAAACTTTTTTCTATTTCCATCTTTAAAACCTACATAATATTGTCCTGCATCTTGAGATAACAATATTTGAGATATATAACCTCTACTAATAGATTCCAATATTAACTCTACGTGATTATTTATATCTTTGAGTCCGATCCAATCAAACTCAATAAAGCATCCCTTTTCTGCTAAACTAAAGATGACTTCCCTATCCTCAATATTGTCCGCATGAACAAGGATTAATTTAGACGGGTTTAATTTATATTTTTTTATTACCGTAAAAACCTCTAAAGCACATTCTTTTTCTCCTGTATGGCACGCAATAGTAAGTCCTGTCTCCAGACTTGTGATACATGCGGATGAAACAATCTTTTTATCAATACTACTTAAAGGACCGCTATCAACAGCTATTTTAATTATTCCTGGCTTAACATTTGAGGCTTCGATCCCTTCTTTCCATTCTCTTATCCACATTTCCGCTATTTCTTTTTCTGTTTTTTCATAATAGATTTTAGGTATATGTTTGTCATTTCCTGCAGCAAAGCAACCAGTACTGGCTATTATGTGAATATCTAACTCCTCAGCTAAACTTTTAAGGACCATAATATCTCTACCAAAGTATTTCTCTCCTCTAACAGTCATTATCATCTATGTAGTTCTCCTGATAAATTATTCTGATTGCTCTTTTAATATTATACTTGGAGAAATTGAATTTATTTTCCTTCTTCCTAAGTATTTAGAGAGTATGAAAGCTATAAATAGATATAGGAAAGTAAAAACCAAGTCTGTTATTTGAGGCTTTAGATTAAAAGAAAAGTCCATATCTCTTAAGGCGACATTTAGAATATATCGAATTAATAAATTATACAATGGTATACCTAATAGAAAACCAATAAAAAAGGAGAAATTATTAAATCCTAAAAACACAGAGCTTAATTCACTATCATAATATCCGAGAATTTTAAATATTCCGAGAGGTTTCCTATTCTCAGTTATAATTAGAGAGGAAAGCACATAAATTATGGTAAAGGCTAAAAAGAAAGAGATAATGTACATAACTTGTAGCATTTGATCAACACTCTGCATATTATCTCTAAAAGATTTAATAAGATCTTCTTTGCTTAAATAAGTGACTAATTCCTCTTTGGGAATATTCAGCTTTTCATTGGAATATAGTCCTATAAATGAGCCCTTATCTAATCTAAATGTATTATTGAATTCTTCTATATTCATAAATCCGTTGTTACCTACATAAAGATCTGTTATTTTGTCAATTTTTAAACTATATTTTTTGCCATCCACATAACTTATGAGATTCAGAATATCTCCTACTTTTAAGTTAAATTTGTCTGCGAGAGATTGTGAGATGATGAATCCTTTAACTTCTATTTTCTGCCCTTTATTATCCCTTAAATTTATAAATTTAGAATCTTTCTCAATACCGTATATAACAACTTTCGCTTTTGTTCCCTCTATTTTGAAATTTAACATATTGAATCTTTCTGCATTTGGAAATTCGTTTTTATCCTTGTAATAATTTAAAAGATACATGTAATTATATTTATAAACATTCTCAAAGGTATCATACACAAGGTTTTCCATGGCGGATTTTGCAGTAATTCCATATAGAAATATGAGAGTGGCAAAAGCTACACCTACAATTAAAACAAGTTCCCTTGAAGGATGAAGTAAACCTTGTTTCAGCATTATTCTACGTCTAAAGGAAAATCTATCAAGAAAAGTCATTCTATATTTTTTCTTAAAGGTTTTTTCAGATTCACCTTTAATTATTTCCACAACACTTCTTCCCAAAAGATCTTTTAGGGCAAGATATCCAGAAGGGATCATGAAGATGGCAGGAAATAGTATAGCAACGAGAAGATCCTTTATGGGGAAAATTTTCTCAACTACAGGTACACTTATAAATGATACATAAAATTTTATAAAGGGATCAGAAAGATAGTATCCCAAAAGACCTCCTGGAAGAGCTCCAAAAAGCCATATATATACAGGAAATCTAATATACACGTTTAGAAGTTCACTTCTATTGTATCCTAAGGCATATAGAGTTCCTATTTCTGCATGCATTGAATTGATTAATCTCCTTAGAACAATAAAAAGTAGTATTGATGAAATGAGTAGTAACATTGTTGATATTATGAGGGACATGGGTCTTGCGCTTTCCATTTTCTTTTCTGTGACTATTATTCTAAAGTTTCCCGGTTTTTCTTGAAAAGAGAGCAATAAGTATCTACTTGAAATATCTTTTTTAAAGGCATCGAGGTCTTTTGGCATTCCTTTTACCATGTAGTATCTATAAGAAAGATTAGTTAAAAAGTTTTTCATATCTTCAAAATTCATTAAGCCAATACCAAAATGAACTGGATCAGGCAAGAGGTCATTTTCGTTCTTAGTTATATAGATATAATCGGGAAAAGCCACAAAACCAGAGATGGTAAACCTCTTCCCTAAAATTTCCATTTCATCCCCAATTTTAAGGTTATTAGCAGTGGCAAAATTAGGATCTATAGCTATTTCTCCAGTTCTCGGGAAGGCTCCTTCAATTATTAGTGGCTTATTTACTTTTTCAGAGACACTAAAAAATCTTATAAGCTTATCTCCATATTCATAGTCCCATGTAAACTTTTCTTCTATCTGGACATTGTATTTTTTCTCAAGTTCACTAATATTTATAGGAAAGAAGGTTAGAAAATGAAAATCTTCTTGATTATATCTTTCTACAAAGATTTTGTAGTTTGTATCAATATTAGTGATTAATATGCTAAAAAGTGCATAGGAAAATGAAGTAAAAAGGACAAGAGCTATTATGCCCAAAGAGTATCCTTTATCCCTCCACATTATTCTTAAAGGAATTTTCTTTAACATTACCAAATTACCTCCTCTGCTGAGATAGGAGAGGGATTATCTGAAAACTCAATAAGCTCTCCACTTCTCAGCCTGATTATTTTATGAGACATTTTAGAGATTGCAGTATTGTGAGTAGCTATGATTATAGTAGTACCATATTTTTTGTTAATCTCTTCTAATAAGGCTAATACCCTTTTTGCATTCTCAAAGTCTAATGCTCCTGTTGGCTCGTCACATAAAATAATTGCAGGATTTTTAACTACAGCTCTTGCTATAGCAACCCTTTGCTGTTCTCCTCCAGAGAGTTCAAAGGGAAACTTGTCTCTATGTTCCCACATACCTACAGTTTTTAATACCTCTTCCGGATCTAAACCGTCTTCAGAAAGATACTTTGTGGAAAGGACATTCTCATAAACTGTAAGAGAATTTACAAGGTTGTAAAATTGAAAGACAAATCCCAATTTCTTTCTCCTATAATTGGTAAGAGTCTTGGAATCATAAGATGCAATGTCCTCCCCCTCTACAATTACTTTTCCAGCATCAGGCTTATCTATTCCTCCTAAAATATTTAGAAGAGTTGTTTTACCTGATCCTGATGGTCCTAATATAACGTAAAATTTACCTTTCTCCAAATCTAAAGAAACATCTTTCAGTGCGTCAATCTTAAAACCCCCTATACGGTAGCTTTTCCATAAGTTTTTTATCTCTACAAACATAAAGAAAAACCTCCTTACCTATCTCGCTAATTTTAGATAACTCTATAGTCATTAATTTGTCAATTGTGAAATTAACTTAATCAACAAGCCCTTCGAGACTTATAAAAAGAGGATTAATTGCAAATGCAGATACCGAAGTGTACTAATATAAAAAAGTAATCCACTTTTTCTTCTGTTTTTCATGTTATCATCAAGTTATCATAAAGAAAATTGGCTTTATTGTAAAAATTTATTTTTTCTAAAATTTTTGTTTCTTAAAACACTTCTGTGTGTTTGGTCTTCTATGGGGACATCCAGAAAAGTAAAGGAAATTCTTTCCTTCTCTAATTTCTTGAAGCATCCTTTTAATGTGCTCTTTTCGTGTTTATTCTGTAAGATTTTATTCTTAAGCTCCAAAGGCTAATTTTGCTGCTAATCTGCCAGTTAAAATAGACATAGGAACCCCAGCAGGACTATACACCCATTGCCCTGCCTTAAAGACATTTTTAATCGGAGTTTTAACAGAATTCATTACAAAAAGCATGTTACTTTCAACAGGTTGAGGTTCTTCAAAAGACCATCCTATTATTGAACCTTCGTTACTTCCAACATATTCCTCAATAGTTAAAGGTGTAGCAGAAAAAGAGAAAAGGATTTTATCCTTTAAATCTTTATAAATGCTTCTTGTCAAAACATCAATAACTTTATTCGTAATAAAGTCTTTAAATTCATCATAATAGCCTTGTTCATAAATCCTTTTTGTGAGTCTATAGTCAAACAAAAAACCAATTATAAGACCGGTTTTATGGGGAGGTGCTAAATTTGGGTCTCTTAAGGCGGGAATAAAAATTTCATAAGTTGTTAATTCGCAAAATTTTTCTAACCATTCAAAAACCTTTCTCTTGTCAAAAGGGGCAGAATTTCTTAAATTTTCTATACTATCTTCTTTATACAAATTTGTAAGACCCTTTCTTTCTGGGGTATAAAAGAAGTGCCCTGTATGGATATTTTTAAAGAATGTAGGATCTAAATCCACACCTAAAAATATAGTGAAAACAGAGTCGGAGCCATGCCCTTCAAGAATTTTTGTTTTTTCATGTTCTATAAGTTCTTTTTCTCTTTTATCTAAACCTGACAAATCCATTATTTTATAAAGGGTTTTTAAGTCTGCAGCCCAAATTAGTTTGTCGTAATAAAATTCATTTCCCAAAGAATCAATAACTAAATTTTGGCTTGGGATTACTTTCGTTACTTTTCTCTCGGTAATAATATTTGCGCCATTTTCTATTGCTTTTTGTTCAATTTTTTCAGAAAGTACTCCTATTCCACCTTCGGGGTAAAAATAATCAGTGTAAAGGTAGAAATATCCTAATGCAAAAAAGGTTGGCGTAGCCTTAAAAAAGTGTTGGGTAATCATATCTCGAAGTGATTGATCCTTTACAATTTTTTCAAGATAGCCTTCAACAGGCATTTTTAATGAGTTCATTTTGTAAAGGGTTTTTAAGAAACGAAATAACCAAGGTATATGCTTAAAAGATTCAGATAAATTTGATTTAAGATTTAAAAACATTGGGTTATCAAATTTATATAAAACTTCCATTTCTTCTGTTATTTCCTTTATTAACTTTATTGCCTTATTTATCTCGCAAGTTTTGTCAGGAAATAACCTTATGAGTAAATTCTTATAATCCTCTATATTATCTTTGCTTTCTATCTTAATTACTTGGTCTTCGATACCTATAGAAACAATACTTTTTATGAGATTCAATTCAATTCCTAAATCTCTAATCATAGGAATTATAATGCCAACATTCTCTAAATCTCTAATTCCGCCATCAAAAGTGAAGCCATCTTTTACAAAGGAATTAACTAAACCACCACACTTTTCATTCTTTTCGATAAGCAAAACATTTTTGTTTGATTTTGCTAAATAAGCTGTTGCTGTAAGTCCTGCTATACCACCACCAACTACAATTGCATTGTATTTCATTTTTTACCTTTTTTTAAATATTTTAATGCTTCATTTGATGCTAATTGACCTGTAATAATTGAAGTGGGAATTCCTGCAGGAGACATTGTCCACTGCCCAGCCTTAAAAATATTGTTTATTGAGGTTTTTACGGCACCTACCATGTTGATTAAACTTCCGTTAACAGGAAGGGGATATTCCATAGACCAACCAACGATAGATCCACATGAAGATCCGCTTATATTCTCAATAGTTAGAGGAGTTGCAGAAAAGAATTTTATTATTTTATCTTTAAACTGTACGTCTTTATAAATTGTTTCAGAAAGAATGTCAATAACTTTTCTTGAAACGTGATCTTTCAATTCTTCATAAAAGCCAAATTCTTTTGCTTTTTTTGTAATTTCGTAATTAAAAAGGAAACTTACTATTATTCCAGTTTTATTAGAAGGTGCAGCTTCGGGGTCTTTGAGGGCTGGGATAGAGATCTCATAAGTGTTGTTAGAGCAAAACTCGTCTAAAATTTTAAATATTTCATTCTTGCTCAATTTTTCAAAATTATTAATTATAAACTGCTCTTTTCCCTTAAGATCCATTATTCCCTTTCTTGAGGGGGTATAAAAAACATGTGGGCTGTGAATTTTGCTAAAAACTTCTGGTTGTTCATCAACTTCTATAAATATGTTGAATACAGATTCAGCTGTTTTTCCGTTTAAAATATTTTCTTTCTCTTGCAAAACCTTAGCTTTAGTTTTATCATCCAAACCGTTAAGATCTAAGTTTAAATACAATTTCTTTAAGTCAGCTGCCCAGATTAGCGTATCAAAATGATATTTATTCCCTTGACTATCAACTACAACATTTTCATAGGGAATTACTTTTTCAACTGGAGTATTTGTTTTTATTTCGACTCCCAAATCTCTTGCCTTCTTCTCTAAAGAAACAGCAAGGCTTGCAGTACCCCCTTTGGGATAAATATAATCCATATAATAATAGAAGTAACCAAAAACAAAGAATGCTGGTGTCCCTTTAAAGAAGTGCTGTATTAAAACATTAGATAAATATCTATTTTCTATTTTCAAATCTTCAGAAATATACCTCTCGACTGGTTTTTTCATTTTGTTTAAGACTTTTAAGTTAAAGAGAAGTGAAAAAAATCCAGGAATAAATTGAGTAAAAATATAATTAAGATTTTTCTTAAAACCTAAAATCTTATTGGTGGCTTTAAGCAAATTACCAATCTCTTCAATCGACTTTATTATTTTTTCAACATCTTTAGAGCTTTCTTTATAAAAGGTTAGTAATAAGTTTTTATATAATTCTAAATCATCTTCATTTTTTATTTCAATAAGCTTATCTTCAATCCCTAACGAAACTACTGTTTTTGTATAATCTAATTTTAACTCAAAGTCTTTTAGTAGGGCTAAAACAATACCCTCGAGTGATTTTGTCCCACCATCAAATAAAAAACCGTCTTTTTCAAAAGTATTTAAGAGTCCTCCACATTTATCATTTTTCTCAAATAGTAAAACTTTCTTACCGTAAGAGGCAGCTTTTATTGAAGCGGTAAGTCCAGCAACCCCACCACCAACAACTATAATATCCCACTTCATACAAATCCACCCAACTTAAGACTTAAATTCCATAAGTCATTTGCTACTTCACGGTCTTTTGCAGGGGGTGCTAATTCTTCTATTGTTGTTAAATTGAAAAATTTACCACTCACTCCTTCTATTTCCTTTGAAACCCCAAGATAGTAAAGAGCCTCTGCTGAAACTTCAGGGGAGCTTGCAAGTCTATCAAGGATATTTCTCTTAAAAAATTTATAAACGGCGTCGTTATCTCTTCCTGTTGCTGTTCTAACAAAACCAGGATGCATTGCATTTATTGTTACACCTGTACCTTTAAGCTGTTCATCAAATATCATCATTGAGAGAATCTGTGCCAATTTAGCTGAACCATATGCGCCTAAACCTGTATACTTTCTTTTTTCCCAATTTATATCGTCTAATTTTAGACCCCATGCAGCAAATCGGTAGCCTTCCGACGATACAAAAATTATTCTTCCATGTTTTTGGAGTTTAAATTTATCAAGTAAACTATAAGTTATTATAAAGTTTGAAAGATAATTTACTACAAAAGTAATTTCAATTCCATCTTCTGTGATGACTCTTCTATTTAGATAAATTCCTGCGTTGTGGATTAGGACATCGATATCTGAGTTTATTGAAGAAAGTTCTTTTGCAACTCTTTTTATGTCTTCTAATTTACTAAGATCAGCAATTATATAGGAACACTCTGCGCCAAATTCATCTTTTAGCTCTTTGCAAAGGGATTCTGATTTCTCTTTATTTCTATTTATAGTCAATAACTTTGCACCAAAAGATGCGTATTTTCTTGCAGTTTGATAACCAATTCCAGATGTTGCGCCAGTGATAACAACAAAACCCTTAAAAGGATCACTACAAACTTTTGGTTTTTTGAAGCTATTTCTCACCATTTCAAAAATGTTTGACCACTTATAATCTCGCCAATATTTTTTAAAAGATGGTTCCATGACAATCACCCAAACAAAGCACGCATAATTTTTCTATAAAGTTTATTTATTCCTGGAATATTATCAAAGATATCTCCCCATAGATCATAATAATCTCTTTGGTCAATTATTTTTCCGTTCTCATCTAAGGTAAGTCTACTTGCACCGTAAACAGAGGATTTTTTAGCTCCTCTAAATGATATCACCATTTCCCACTCCATAAAGATAATATTTTCATTCATAACAGCGTGCTTTATTTTAAATTCTAATTCTTTTGATCTTTTTGTTAAGCGTTCTACCAATGATCGAAATTCATTAATACCTTTTATTTCTTGAATAGTATCTCTAAAATGAATATCATCGCTGTAATAAGGTAAAATGTGAGACCAATCAGGCTTTCCGCCTGTATTGTAAATTTTTGTCCATAACTCTATAAATTGATCTAAATTTTCAATTCTATATTTGTCCATAATTCATCAAATAGTACTTATAATAAAAATAAAAATTATTTATTGATTATACTAAATTTAAAAGATAATTTCAAATTTTCGAAAAAGTCAATTAGATATGAATTTGGAAGATTAAAATTCACAGCATTTCTATCTCTTTACTTTCCATTTTATGACTCAGAGGTCATATATGGTCAAAAAATTTTTGGTCTTGTTTTTTATAATAATAAGTTATATAATCCTGGTTTGAAAAATATGATTGATAAGGAGGATATGAATGAGAAGAAAAGTATATGGAATTGCAACTGTAAGTGAAAGAGGACAAATTGTAATTCCTCAGGAGGCAAGAGAGGACCTAAGCATTAAGCCTGGTGATAAACTAATGGTTATGTGTGTAGGACCTAAAGTTGGTCTTATGCTTGTTAAGACAGAGGAGATCTTGACCTTTTTTGAGGAGATGACACGAGATATTGAAGAATTAGAAAAGTTTGTATCCAAAATAAAGGAGGAGGAAAAGAATGAAAGTAATTGAAGTAAAAGATCTTGCAAAAACTTATCATTCTCCTTTTGGAGATGTCCATGCTGTAAAGGGTATATCTTTTGATGTGGAAGAGGGAGAAATATTTGGATTTTTAGGTCCTAATGGGGCAGGGAAAAGTACAACTATTATGATGCTAACTACCCTTTTGAAACCAACAAGGGGTTCTGCCAAAATCTGTGGTTTTGATATAGTAGAGAATCCTAATGAGGTTAGACATTGTATTGGATATTCTGCACAGGACCTTACAGTGGATGATTCTCTAACAGGATGGGAAAATATGCATCTCCAAGGCAGGTTCTATCACCTTTCAAAAGATGTTGTAAAGGAGAGGTCTGAGGAACTTTTAAAACTACTACGTCTTTACGATCGAGCTAAGGATAAAGTAGAAACTTATTCTGGGGGAATGAGAAAAAGACTTGATATTGCTATGGCTCTTATTCATAGACCAAGGGTACTTTTTTTGGATGAACCTACTCTTGGTCTTGATGTTCAAACAAGAAAAGATATATGGGAATATATTCAAAGAATAAGGAAGGAAAATAATATGACCATATTTCTTACTACCCATTATATGGAAGAAGCAGATTCTTTATGTGATAGAATTGCAATAATTGATAGGGGAGAAATAAAAGCTCTTGATACACCGAGAAGGTTGAAAGACTCTATTGGTGGAGATCTTATTTCTTTAAAAATAGCGGACGGTACAGAAAATATTTCAGGCTTTTTAGATAAGATAAGAAGCTTGGAGAATGTGAAGAATATCTCTTCTCAAGATGGAAGATATACTATTGTAGCATCACAGGCGGAAAGATTGGTTCCTGTTATCTTTTCTATTGCACAAGATTTAAATATACAAATTACATCTATTACTATGAAAAAGCCTTCCTTAGATGATGTTTATCTTGCATATACAGGAAGAGAATTTAGGGATGAGGAAGGTTCAAGAGAAGATGCTGCGAGAATGAGAAGATTAATAAGGAGGACGAGATAATGAGGACGTTAATATATGATGCTTATTCGATATTCTGGAGAGAAATGAAACATTTTTGGGATCAAAAAATTAGAATATTAGTTACAATCTTTCAACCTTTCCTATGGCTTGCCCTAATGGGAAATATGATGTCAGGATTTACAAATAATCCATTTGGCAGAATGGCTCTTGGAGGAGTAAATTACATTGATTTTATGACTCCAGGAATAATTGTAATGACATCCCTTTTTGGAGGAATTTTTGGTGGCACTTCAGTAGTATGGGATAGAAGATGGGGTTTTCTTAATAGAGTTCTTTCTTCTCCTATATCAAGAACTGCTATTCCTTTAGGCAAAATGCTTGCTACAGCCCTTCAAGGAGCAATTCAAGCAGTTATTATAGTTATTATTGCAACCCTTTTTGGAGTAAAGTTTGCTACTGGAATTTTTGGGATTTTAGTAATTATTCTTCTTGCGTCCTGCTTTAACTTTACAATGGCTGGTCTTTCCATTGCAATTGCTTCAAGATTAAGAAATATGGAAACTCTTTTTGCAGTAATGAACTTGTTTACTATGCCTTTAATGTTTACAAGTAGTGCAATGTTCCCTATAAATGTAATGCCTAATTGGCTTGCTACTATTGCTAAATGGAATCCTGTAACCTATGTAGTAAATCCATTAAGAACTTTAGTTATATCAGGATGGAATGTAGAGGATATTGTTAAGGGATTTTTATATGTACTCTCTCTTGCAATAATAATGATGTTTGTAGCAAGACATCAATTTAAAAAGAGTATAGCATAAGAAAAAGGGCAGACTTTTTAGTCTGCCCTTTTTTATCTGACTTAACCTCCTAACTCTCTTGCAACCATTTCTAATAAATCTCTAATAGGAAGATTTTGAGGACATTTAGTTTCGCATATTCCACATTTTTGACAGTTACTTGCCATTTCTTCAGGTTTTAGAGTGTTATTATAGAGCCACTTTGCATGTCCCCAGTTATTATATCTAAATCCTTCGTTATATATATGGAAATTGCGAGGTATGTCAACACCATAAGGACATGGTAGACAATACTGACATTGAGTGCAATTTATTGCCTTTATTCCTAAGAATGTGTCTCTTAATCTTTCTACTAACTCTATATCTTCTCTATCTAAAATACCGACCTCTGCCTTTTCAGCTATTTTTATATTTTCTATAACCTGTTCCAAGGTGCTCATCCCAGAAAGTACAGTAGTTACCTCTTTTTGATTCCATAGCCATAAAAGTGCCCACTCTACTGGGTTTCTTTTAACTTTGTAGCTTTCCATCAATTCTCTCACCTTTGCAGGAGGATTCACGAGATTTCCTCCCCTTAATGGCTCCATTATTACTACTGCTAAACCTTTATTTGCTGCATATTGTAATCCTTCTCTTCCTGCCTGATAGTCTATATCTATGTAGTTATATTGGATTTGACAGAAAGTCCAGTCATAAGCATCTACAATCTTTTTAAAGGTTTCTAAATCGTCATGGAAGGAAAATCCCAGATATCTAAATTTTCCTTCTCTAATCTTTTTTTCAGCCCAGTCCAACACTCCAAAGTTATAAATTTTGTTCCAGGTGTCTTTATTCAATGCATGAAGAAGATAAAAATCAACATACTCCATGTCTAATCTCTTCAATTGTTCATCAAGATATTTATCGCAGTCCTCTTTACTATTTGTTAGCCAAACAGGAAGCTTTGTGGCTACGTAGGTTTTATTTCTATAACCATCTTTTAAGGCTTTTCCAACAACAACTTCGCTTTTTCCACCATGGTAAGGATAGGCTGTATCTACATAGTTTACCCCATGGTCTATTGCATATCTTATCATTTTTATAGCTTCGGGCTCGTTAATAGCAGTATGGTCTCCTCCAATAATTGGAAGCCTCATAGCTCCAAATCCCAAAATTGAAACTTCAATATCAGTTTTACCAAATTTTCTATATTTCATCTCTTTTTACCTCCTTTTTAAAATTTACTTAAGGATTCCAATATTTCGTAACCATTCAGAGACTCTTTCTTCTGCTTTTTCTACCTCCCTTTCATGTATAGATAGCAAGCTTAATATATTGGCATTTGGGCACAATTTTTGAATATAATTTTTTATCCTTCCTTGTCCTCCTCCGCCATGGGTACAAAAAGGAGCTATAATTTTGCCGGAGAAATCATACTCTGTCAAAAAGGTAGCTACAGGTGGTGCTATTGTACTCCACCAATTGGGTGTTCCTAAAAAGACTATCTCATATTTTTCCAAATCAATTTTATATTTTAATTTGGGCTTAAATCCTGCTTGTATTTCCTTTTTTGCTTGTTCTACAACAACCCAATAAGATGAAGGATATTCTTTTTCAGGTATTATTTCAAAAAGATTACCATCTATTTTTTTATGAATTAGCTCAGCTATTTTACGAGTATTTCCAGACCAGCTATAGTAGGCTATTAGGATTTGTTTTTCCATAACTTTTACTCTCCCAAATATTCTCTAACAAGTTTTACATTTTTCTCTAAAAGTTCAGGAATAGGTAAATTGTAAGGACAACGGGTTGTACAAATACCACATTTTGTACAATTTTGGGCTTTTAAATAGGCATCGTAAAACCATCCAGTTTTTAGGCTCTCATAGGACATTCTTTTTAAAAAGGATTCTGCTCTTACCATGGTAGATATTGGAATCTCCTGGGGACATGGTTGGCAATATTCACATCTTCTACAAAAAGTAGAGCCCATTTCTCTCCTTATTTTTTCTATTTCTTGATATTCTTCGAAAGTTATCTCTGAAAGATTCATAACAACTTTTACATTTTCTTCAACTTCCTCTATTCTCTCCATTCCTGGATCTGGAATTACAAATTCTTTTTGAAGAACATATTTAAGGGATAGGTTAGATTTGGAAGCACGCCACCCCCCCCCATTGGCTTCATAGCAATAACCCCAATATCTCTTTCTAATACCAATGGAAATATTCTATCTTCTACTTCGGTTTCTATTATGTTATAACAAAGCTGAACCACATCAAACTTGTCAGTTTTTATAAGATCTTCCAATATATCTACACTATGACTTGAAACTGCAATAAAATCAATGTATCCTTTCTCTTTTGCCTCAAGCAGACCATAATAAGCTCCATCTGGGGCAAAAACCTTCTTAAAATCCTCTCTATTATTTATTCCATGTAGATGATAAATATCTATTTTATCTACGCCTAAATTTTTCAAACTTGTTTTTATGTCTTCTAATATTCCCTCTCTTGTTCTATTAGGAGATTTGGAAGAAATATATATTTTTTTATCCACAGCTTTTAATGCTTTACCGATCTTAGCTTCGCTATCCCTATATCCTCTTGCTGTATCTATTAGGTTAATTCCAAGTTCTATTGCCCTCTTTATAACCTTTACGGCATAATCTATATCTACTCTTTGTATAGGGATTCCTCCAAACGCTATAGGAAATACTTCTATACTTGTTCTACCTAATCTTCTAAGCTTCATTTTGACTTTCCTCCTAAAGAAACCGTTTTTGTTTCTAAAAATTATACATGTTGGAGTTAACTCTAAGTCAACTGGTGAAAGTATTAAGAAGGTTTTCTAATTTAAATTATAAGACTGCCGATAAGCTAAGTAGTTTTTCTTTCTCGTCCCCTAAAAATATTACAAAATGATTGCCAATAGGATCTTTTAAAAAGGTATCATCTTCTATTTTGACAGTAATTTGAGTTCTACACATGTTGTCTTCAAAGGGAGTTTTAATAAATTCTCCCGAAGTTACTAATAGCCTCTTTCCTCTTCCCAATCTAAATAAAGTAATTTTATCTGTATTCACATATCCTTCTATTCCTACACTACTTAAGGTCTCGAAATGGGTATTTAGATTGAAATATTCTGGAATATCAATAGCAATAGTACAGTGGGCAAAAGTATATTTATTACCATCAATTTTAGCTAAATTTGCCATAAAAGGAGTTTTTCCTGTTAGTTTCTTTCCAATAAGCATAGTAATAAGAGCTTCTATATCTCCCTCACAAGATGATGTTATGCCTTCTGCATTTAAAAGGGAAAGGGCAAGACATCCCGTAATTTTAAAATTAATTGCAAGATCAAAACATCTTATAGTGAGAGCGGATAAATCATATTTATTTATTATTCTTTTTAAGGATGTATAAATTTTTGTAGCTTTGAGGAGCTCTTCTTTTGATATCTTCTTTTCTTTTGATATGCTCCATATCTTTTCTGCCAAAGCCTCGTCCTCTTGCAAATATTCTTCTACCTCAGATAAAGAAATTTCTATAGGTATCAGATTATACTCCTTTAAAATTTCATAATTTCCACTTTTTATAAGCCAATCACTGGGTTTTCCAATTATACCTACTTTCTTATTTTTTAGCTCATCAAGAACACTTAGAGTATTTAGGATATTTTCATTAGGATTTGGAATTAATATTGTTTTTATGCCTTTCTCTTTTGCATAGGCTTGGACTTCAAGGCTTGCTGCAAGTCCATTAGCCTTTCCAAATGGGATTATATATAGCCCATCTTTCAAATATTTTAAGGATTTTTCTTCTGTTCCACCTGTCAAAAGAATTATGGCATCTGGATCTTCGCTTTCTTCAAGCCTTAGATACTTTCCTAAAAATCTTTTTGCCTCTTCTAACTTATCTTCAACATCATATGCTATAGGGCTTAGCAAAAATTTTACTTTCATCCTTTCCTCCCTTATATATTAAATCTCTTTAGGTATTCTCCCATTTGTCTTCCAAGAAGCCTTGCAGATTTTCTTTCTGCTTCTTTAGGGGCACCTACAGAAACTGCACCATAATGGGCAGTAACTCCAGGTGCAGAGTAATCTGGAAGTCCAAAGACTAAATAACCATAATTTAAAAGTATCGTAAGAATGGAATATAATGTGGCTTCATTCCCTCCACCAAGTCCGCCTGAAGTAGCAAAGGCTGCTCCAATTTTCCCTTTGACTTTACCCCAAGCAACACTAACACTATCATCAAAGAATTTTTTAAGTTTCCAAGTTAAGGTTCCACAATAAGCAGGGGAACCAACAATTATGCCATCAAAATTTAGCAAGTCTTCTGGTTTTGCATCATCTACATGCTTTATAACCACTTCTATTCCAGTTTCTTTTACCCCTTCTGCTACTTCATGTGCCATTTCTTTGGTATTTCCTGTAACACTGTCATAAATTACAAGTACTTTAGGCAATTTTTATCACTCTCTAAAATTTAATTTTAAACAGTCAAATTATATCACAAGTTTGTTTTATACTGCTACTAATTGTAAATCTAAATTATCAATAATGCTTTTTAATGTTTTAGCGGAATGAAGTAATGCTTCTTTTTCTTCTGAAGACAAAGATATATTTAGTACTTTTCTTATCCCATTTCTATTTAATATAGATGGAAGACTTAAGGGAACATCTTTTATTCCAAAAAGATCGGGTATAACTGATGAAACAGGTAAAATTCTATTTTCATCTCGTAATATTGCCTCTACAATATTAACTACTGCAAGTCCAATTGCATAGTAAGTAGCTCCCTTATATTGAATTATTTTATAAGCAGATTCTCTTATTTCTTTCATAATCTCATTCATAACATCCTTTGAAATACACTTATTATCGCATATAGGACAAAATTCTGAGATATGTATTCCACCAATATGTGTAAGACTCCATGCAGGAACAGCTGTATCACCATGCTCCCCTATAACATATGCTGTAAGAGATCTGGGATCAACATTACAATGTTGACTTAATAGATATGCAAAACGTGAGCTGTCTAATACTGTTCCAGACCCAATTACTTTTTCTCTTGGAAAATTTGAAATTTTCCATGTAATGTATGTTAAGATATCTACGGGATTAGTTACTATTAAGAATATACCATTGAAACCTGTGTTTACTATATTAGGGATAAGATTTTTAAATATTTCAAGATTTCTATCTATTAATTGAAGTCTTGTTTCTCCTGGTTTTTGTTTTGCTCCTGCAGTTATAACCACTATATCTGAATCTTTTGCTTCTTCTAAATCTCCCTCTCTTATTTTCACTGGACTTACAAAAGACACTCCATGAGAAAGATCCATGGCTTCGCCTTTTGCTTTATTTTTATCAATGTCGTAAAGGACTATTTCTTCAACCAATCCTTTTTGCATTAGGCTATATGCAAAAGAAGTACCTACAGCACCTGCACCTACAATTAATATCTTTCTCATTTTAAAATCATCTACCTTTTTGGTATAAATTCTATAAAAATATACAATTATAAAGTATTTTTGTCAAGTGTGCATAATATTATAATTATTCCTAATAAAATTTATTTAGAGAGGTGATTTAACAATGGATGTAAAAGATGCAATTTATGAAAGGAGAGCATTGAGATCTCTTTCTGCTTTTGATGTCACAGAGGATCTGATCTATGATCTTGCAGAGAAAGCAAGCCTTGCACCTTCATGCTTTAATAATCAGCCATGGAGATTCGTATTTACTTATGAGAAGGAGACTCTTCAGGAACTTTTTAGTGCTCTAACTCCAGGCAATCGTTGGGCTACTAATTCCTCACTCATAGTTACAGTATTTACTAAAGAAGATTTAGATTGCAAAATCAAAGGAAGGAACTATGCTTTATTTGATACAGGAATGGCTGTGGCTTTTATGATGTTGAGAGCTACAGAGCTTGGTCTTATTGCTCATCCTATTGCGGGTTATGATGAGGAAAAGGTAAAAAAGATTTTAAATATTCCTGAGGATATGCAGGTGATAGCTTTGATTATATTTGGGAAAAAGGATAGTAAGCTAAGTGATCTGCTTAGTGATGAGCAAAAGGAAAGAGAAAAGAAAAGACCTGAAAGATTACCATTTGAAAAATTTGTTTATATTAATAAATATAGCACTTAATAGACATTTTCATGATTTTAAATTTTATAATATTTTTTGTTGGACTATATGTTCTAATTAAAGGCTCAGATAAATTTATATTTCATATAAAGCTTGTTGCAGAAAGTTTCAAAGTAAGTGAATATGTAATAGGATTGATTTTAGCAAGTATAGCAACCACTTTACCAGAGATTACGGTTTCGATAATAGCATCGTTACAAGGAGATAGTAGTCTTGCTTTGGGAAATGCATTAGGAAGTGTATTAGTTAATATATCTCTTATTCTTGGAATTTGCTCTTTTTTTAAGCCAATGAAAGTTGATGAAAAGGCGTGGAGAAACTCTTTCTTTTTGCTTTTAATTACCACCTTCTTATGGTTTTTAATGATTGATAGTATTATATCAAGGATTGAAGGATTTATTTTAATAATTATATATGTGGTGTTTCTGTTTAGAGTTTATAAGGATAATAAAAAGATTGAGGAAGAAGATAAAAATATTAAATTTCCAACAAGAAGTATAATTTGGGTTTTTCTCTCTGGGTTGGCTATAGTAATTGGGGCTCGATTATTGGTAACAAGTGCTATAAATATTGCAAGAAGCTTTGGAATTTCTGAGGCTATAATTGGATTAACATTAGTGGCTTTTGGCACATCATTACCAGAATTTGCTAATTCAATTACTTCTGTTGTAAAAAAGTTACCTAATATTGGTACTGGTAACGTTATTGGAGCAAACATAATAAATATATTAATAGTAGTGGGTCTTTCTTCTCTTATAAATCCCATAAAAGTTGAAAAAAATATTGTACAATTTATTTTACCGCTTACTCTACTTGTAATTTTTATTTTAACAATTTCTCTTAAAAGAGATAATATAATAGGAAGGAAAACAGGGTTTGTTCTATTGCTATTTTATATTCTATTTATCATAGGAAGTTTTTCTTTATAGGAATTTTTCTATTTGTAAAATTTCTGTCGACCTCCAATCATGCAAAAAACCCCGGGGTACGACAGAAAATTAAAATCTCAAAATTTCCCTCTTTAAATCTAACAAATCTTGATGTATAATATAATCAAAATTGTAGATCTCCTATAAGGGTATTAATTTTAAATTGTAGATTTTTTGCGGGATTAACGGGTTTGTAGCTCGCCTATAAGGGATTGAAACAAAAATAAAAGCACTTGACAGGTTATTAAAAGTATGGTTTGTAGCTCGCCTATAAGGGATTGAAACTGAATTGACTTCAGAGGACATCACCTTCTTGGCTAAGTTTGTAGCTCGCCTATAAGGGATTGAAACCGCATTTCTTTCGTCCCCCTCTATCCAGATAGGTTTTAGTTTGTAGCTCGCCTATAAGGGATTGAAACAATTATAGTATTTAAAGGAATAGCAAAATATTTAGGTTTGTAGCTCGCCTATAAGGGATTGAAACTCTCAATAGCTAATTTATCTGGCACTGCTTTAGATGGTTTGTAGCTCGCCTATAAGGGATTGAAACCTTCGGTTTCGGAAGATGGTTCAAAAGTATAATTTTCTGTTTGTAGCTCGCCTATAAGGGATTGAAACGAATAACTTTTGAAAATACCCAACCCTCAAACTCGTAGTTTGTAGCTCGCCTATAAGGGATTGAAACTTATAGGCTTCTTCATGCTTCCCTTGACGCCAATGAGTTTGTAGCTCGCCTATAAGGGATTGAAACGGTTGCCCGAAGGGAAAGTCTTATCATTGCAAGAGCTAGTTTGTAGCTCGCCTATAAGGGATTGAAACTCCTAATCCAAATGACCAAGATATAGCGTTAGGTAAGTTTGTAGCTCGCCTATAAGGGATTGAAACGAAACAGTAAGATTTGAAGTAGAGATAGTAGCGAAGGGAGTTTGTAGCTCGCCTATAAGGGATTGAAACAGTTTTAAATGATTTCATGGGCATGCTCCAAGACATTACGTTTGTAGCTCGCCTATAAGGGATTGAAACAAAGATATGATATAGACGAAGATAAGATTTATAATTGTTTGTAGCTCGCCTATAAGGGATTGAAACTTTAAAAGGTTTCTTTCCATATCTTTAAAAACATACTGTTTGTAGCTCGCCTATAAGGGATTGAAACCTTGATGGGGTTAATACTAACCTAACATATTTCTTAGTTTGTAGCTCGCCTATAAGGGATTGAAACTACTCCCGACATCCGTTAAATTGTAATAATTCAAATCGTTTGTAGCTCGCCTATAAGGGATTGAAACTTTCTCCTACTACATTAGAAGTAAACTTCTTAAGTGGTTTGTAGCTCGCCTATAAGGGATTGAAACAAACTCTTTGAGAGAGTTATATCTCAAGTGAGAGGGTGTTTGTAGCTCGCCTATAAGGGATTGAAACTTGAAATCATAGTTCTCATATACATAGAACTCTTTACGGTTTGTAGCTCGCCTATAAGGGATTGAAACATAACCTTTCCCCTACATCATCAGGGACTTCAACTATGTTTGTAGCTCGCCTATAAGGGATTGAAACACAAGACAATTAGGTGTAGAAGTGCCCGCCTTCTATATGTTTGTAGCTCGCCTATAAGGGATTGAAACTTCGCTTCTGTGTAAGAAGTTTCGCCATTCTTGCTAGTTTGTAGCTCGCCTATAAGGGATTGAAACAGTTGTTGCCCAAATTGTTCTAAGCGTGCAATTGTTTGTTTGTAGCTCGCCTATAAGGGATTGAAACTATAGGCGAGCAAAAAGAAAGGGACGCCTGTTTTGCAGTTTGTAGCTCGCCTATAAGGGATTGAAACTTGCGTAAAGTAGCGTCTAATTCTAATATTTTTGCTGTTTGTAGCTCGCCTATAAGGGATTGAAACCTGCAGCAACTGTGCACCTACAATTTATGCTTTCAGATTTGTAGCTCGCCTATAAGGGATTGAAACGCAAGATAACTGACAATTAAAGCAAGTATTAAGGAAATTTGTAGCTCGCCTATAAGGGATTGAAACTATCAAAAATAAAAACACAAAAATAAAAACGCCCGATTTGTAGCTCGCCTATAAGGGATTGAAACTTGGAACCTTGCGACCGCTTGGGGCATAGTCCCAAATTTGTAGCTCGCCTATAAGGGATTGAAACTCTGTGATAACTAAAACTTTTGCAATGATTCCATATATTTGTAGCTCGCCTATAAGGGATTGAAACAATATCCATCTATGGAGGCGGAGAAATATCAATTAGATTTGTAGCTCGCCTATAAGGGATTGAAACAGAATTTTTATAAAATTATGGATATTAGTGTTATGTACTATTCCTCCCCTCAGGTGGTGATTTTACATTGCCAAGAATAGTTAAGCTAAGAAGAATTTTTAAGATTAAAAGAAATTATAAAGTCGTTTTAGTTATATCGCTACTACTAATTTTCTTGAGTGGTTGCGTTAAGATTAATGTAGTAGAGGCTACTCAAGAGCAATCTTATTTAGCATTACAGAAAGCGTTGGAGAAATTAGGAACTCCTTATGAATACGGAGCGCGAGGACCAGACAAGTTTGATTGCTCTGGCTTAATCGTTTGGGCTTATAAACAGGTTATTCCAGAGTTGAAATTCAGACTTGGGTTTAGCACAGTGCCTGATGTGAATATAGAAGAGCTTTATATTTACAACACAAAACACATCTCAATACAAGATGTTAATCCTGGCGACATAATCTTTTGGCGAAATTCAGAAGGCAAGATATCACATGGAGGACTTGTAATTGAGGTTAAGAGTAATTATGTTCAATATGTGAATGCTTCTTCAGTTAAGGGGGCAGTTGTAATAGGAGAAAGTGAGATTTCAAGTGAAATATGCTTTGGCAGATTATTGATTATTTATTAAAGAATGGGAAGAAGCAGATAAAAATAAGAGTTTTTAGCTCGCCTACAAGGTATTTAAAGAAATTTTAAAAATTTAATTGACAATTTAAGGTTGAATGTGGTATAAAAGAATTTGTAAATTCTTTAAATTTAGGGGGTTAAATTGTATGAAAAAAATTTTGGCTTTCATAATTATAATTTCCTCTTTAATATCTTTTTCCTATGCTTTTGAGATTTTTGGGGTGAATTTCCCTTCTTCAAAATATGGTGGGGCCGTCATAGTTTATCCTGTTTATCCATTAATTTTTGGTGTGGCTGGTGATTATGAGATTGGTCTTCCAATTCAGGGGGTTGAAGGATTGTATGTATTTTTTGGTCCGACGGCCAGTTTTCTATCTATGCAAGATGTAGGGAGTGTTTTTTCTATTGGTGCTAATCTTGAGGCAATATATCTCTTAAAACAGTGGTCCTTTAATTTGTTGAGTCGAAAGTGGTACCCTGCAGTAGGAGCTTATTTAACTGCTAATTTGATAAATATTGGGCAGTATCATAAAGATTATGTTGATTTTGATATTTACCTCAGTATATATACTCCTACTAATTCTAAAGGCTCCTATATGTATGTTTATTTCTGGCCTTGGCCAATAATCTTTGGGTTTAGTTTGGTTAACTTCTAAGCATTATTCTTTATTTTCGCTATTTTCAAGCAGGGCTCTTGCCCTGCTTTTTTTATTTATATTTTTCTTTTTTTTCAATTTGATATGTAAAAATTTTTGACTTTTTATTTTTTTTATAGTATAATGTTATCGTTAACAAAAAATTAAATTTAAAGATATGGTAACAATTCATGATGTTGCCAAAAAAGCTGGTGTATCTGTAATGACTGTTTCTCGGGTAATTAATGGCAAAAGAAATGTGAAGCAAAGTACCCGAGAAAGGGTTTTGAAGGCTATTGAAGAATTGGGTTATGTGCCAAACTCTATAGCTCGTAGCTTAACCCTGAAAAAAACCGCAACTATAGGTCTTGTAATTTCAGATATTACAAACCCATTTTTTACTACTATAGCAAGAGGTGTGGAAGATACAGCTATCGCAAAACATTTTACAGTCATCTTATGTAATACCGATGAAAATCCAGATAAGGAACTTATGTATATAGAAGTTTTGTCAAGAAACAAGGTTGATGGTTTGATTTTTACCTCTGCATCTGGAAGGAAAAGTCCATTAAAATCTGTATTTTTAAGAAATATTCCATTGGTTTTAATTGATAGAACTATTGAAGGTTTAGATGATGTGGATATTGTTAGGGGAGATAGCATAGAGGGGGCTTATTTACTTACAAAACATTTACTTGATTTAGGTCATAGAAGGATAGGAATTGTCGTAGGAAGCAAACATATTTCTACTGCTGTGGATAGAATAGAAGGTTATAAGAGAGCCTTTAGAGAATATAACATTCCAATAGATGAGAGCCTAATTAAAATTAATGAGAATTCAAAATTTTCAAAAGAAGATGGTTATAGATTAACCAAAGAGCTTTTAAGCTTGAAGGAGCCTCCTACTGCAATTTTTGGAGGAAATAACCTTATGGCGATAGGAGCTATTTTGGCTATAAGGGAGATGGGACTAAAAATTCCCGATGATATTTCTTTAGTTTCCTTTGATGATGTGGAAAGTTTGTCAGAAGTATATCCTTTTCTTACTGTAGTAAAGCAACCTGCATATACTATGGGAGTACTTGCTACTGAACTTCTTATAAGGCGTATTGAAAATAAGGATAAGATAAAGGAAAAGAGAGAAATCTTGCTTAAACCCGAATTAATAATTAGGAGCTCGACAGCTCCCCCTAAAAAATAATTATGAAAGGAGTGTTAATTAATGATTCCAGTTTTGAAAGGAGAAAAAAGATTTGTTGAGGATTACCCCAAGATAGGTATTAGACCTACTATTGATGGTAGATATGGCGGAGTTAGGGAATCCCTCGAAGAGCAAACAATGAGACTTGCAAAAGCAGTGGCTGAATTTATAGAGAATAATGTTTATCTTCCAAATGGAGAAAGAGTTAAATGTGTTATACCTCCAAGATGTATAGGTGGAGTTGTAGAGGCAAGAATGGCAGATGAGCTTTTCAAAAAGGAAGGGGTTGGAGTTTCTATTACGGTTACTCCTTGCTGGTGTTATGGATCAGAGACTATGGATATGAGTATAGATATACCTAAGGCTGTTTGGGGATTTAATGGAACGGAAAGACCAGGTGCTGTTTATCTTGCAGCTGTTTCTGCTGCTCATAATCAAAAGGGGCTTCCAGTTTTCAAAATCTATGGAAAAGATGTGCAGGATAAGGATGATTTTTCAATTCCAAGTGATGTACAGGAGAAGATATTAAAATTTGTGAAGAGTGGGCTTGCAGTTTCCATTATGAAAAATAAATCCTATCTGTCTATTGGAAGTGTTTCTATGGGAATTGCAGGTTCTATTGTTGATCCTGACTTTTTTGAGGATTATTTGGGAATGAGAGTTGAATATGTAGATATGACTGAAATAATAAGGAGAATTGAAGAAGGTATTTATGATGAGGAAGAGTTTAAGAAAGCAATGGAGTGGGTTCAAAAATATTGTAAAGAAGGAGAGGATCCAAATCCACCTGAAAAAAGAGTAAGTCCAGAGAAGAAAAGAGAAGTTTGGGAATTTGTAGTTAAAATGGCAATAATTACAAGAGATCTTATGGTAGGAAATAGAAAATTAGAAGCAAAAGGATTTCCGGAAGAAAGTTTGGGACATAATGCAATAGTTGCAGGATTTCAGGGACAACGTCAATGGACAGATCATTTCCCAAATGGAGATTTTATGGAAGCAATTCTTAATTCTTCCTTTGATTGGAATGGATTAAGACAACCATATATTCTTGCCACAGAAAATGATAGCTTAAATGGAGTTTGCATGTTGTTTGGTCATTTACTTACAAATACTGCTCAAATTTTCGCAGATGTGAGGACCTATTGGAGTCCTGAAGCAATTTATAGGGTTACAGGATGGAAACCAGAGGGTCTTGCCCAATTTGGTGTTATACATTTGATAAATTCTGGTCCTGCTGCTCTTGATGGTACAGGAGAAGAAGAGATAAATGGAAAACCGGGAATAAAACCATTCTGGGAAATAACTGAAGAAGAGGTAATGAAATGTTTGGAAGCAACGAGATTTTGTTATGCTAATTTAGGATATTTTAGAGGTGGTGGATTTTCTACAAAATTTGTTACTAAGGGAAATATGCCTGTTACTATTTCCAGATTGAACATAGTAAAGGGTTTAGGACCGGTCTTACAGATTGCAGAAGGCTATACTGTAGAACTTCCTCCTCAGGTTCATGAAGTTCTTGATAGAAGAACTGACCCTACATGGCCAACAACTTGGTTTGTGCCAAAATTAACAGGAAAAGGAGCTTTTAGAAGTGTTTATAGTGTTATGGAGAACTGGGGAGCTAATCATTGCAATATTACCTATGGACATGTAGGAGATTTATTCCTAACTTTAGCTTCTATATTAAGAATTCCTGTTTGTATGCATAATGTTGAGGAGGAAAGAATATTTAGACCAAGCATGTGGAGTATGTTTGGAACCGAAGATTTAGAAGGAGCAGATTTTAGAGCATGCAAAACTTTAGGACCTCTTTACAAGAAGGTTTAATCACACATTGTAATTAGGGAGGTGGAATTATATCTGACAATATTTTGGTTTTGATGGAAGGTATAGAGAAGAGTTTCCCTGGAGTTCACGCCCTTCGGAATGCAAGATTTGAACTTAGGAGTGGTGAAGTACACGCTTTAGTTGGCGAGAATGGGGCTGGAAAGTCTACACTTATGAAAATCCTAACAGGAGTATACAGGAAAGATGGTGGAAGAATTATTTATAAAGGAAAAGAAGTTGAAATTCCTAATCCAAGAGTAGCTCAGGAAATGGGAATAAGTATTGTTTATCAGGACTTGAATTTAATGCCTCATCTTACAGTAGCTCAAAATATATTTATTGGGAGAGAGCCAAGAAATAAGAAAATTCCATTTTTCATAGATGAGGAAGAAATTAATAGGAGAACAAAAGAACTATTGGATACTCTTCATATGAATATAGATCCAAAAGCTAAAGTTGCAGATTTAACAGTAGGAAAACAACAAATGGTAGAGATCGCAAAGGCTTTATCATACAACGCGGAAGTGATTATTTTTGATGAACCAACAGCTGCTCTTAGTATTTCTGAGACTGAGGAGCTTTTTAACATAATAAGAAAGCTGAAGAGCCAAGGGATAGGGATTATATATATTTCTCATAGATTAGAAGAGCTAAAAGAAATTGCAGATAGAGTTACAGTTATGAGAGATGGTCAGTATATAGGAACAGTCAAAATGAGCGAAACTACAATAGATGAGATTATAAGTATGATGGTAGGAAGAGAGATTTATGAAACTTTAAAAGAAAAGGAAGTTGAAGAGGATGCTGAGGTTGTTTTAGAGGTTAAGAATCTTAGTAGGGGAAGAGAAATTAAAAACGTGAGTTTCAAATTGAGAAAAGGGGAAATATTAGGATTTTCTGGATTGGTAGGGGCTGGTCGTACAGAGGTTGCAAGAGCTATTTTTGGAGCGGATCCTTTTGATTCGGGCGAGATTTATGTAAAAGGTAGAAAGGTACATATTAAAAGCCCTACGGATGCAATTAAAAATGGAATTGCTTATCTTTCTGAGGATAGAAAAAGGTTTGGACTAATGTTAGACTTAGATGTTGAGGCAAACATTACCTTACCATCTCTCAAAGAATTCTTAAATTTTTTACTCTTTTTGAATAAGAAAAAAGCTGAAATGGTTTGTAAGGAATATGTAGAGAAGTTGAGAATTAGAACTCCATCTCTAAGGCAAAAGGTAAAGAATTTATCGGGTGGAAATCAACAAAAAGTAATTTTAGCGAAATGGTTATTAAAAAACTGCGATATTCTCATATTTGATGAACCAACGAGAGGAATTGATGTAGGAGCTAAGAATGAGATTTATAAATTGTTAAATGAATTAGTTAAGGAAGGTAAATCTATTATTATGATCTCTTCAGAGCTTCCTGAGATATTGAGGATGAGCCATAGGGTAATAGTGATGAGAGAAGGTAGAATCACAGGTGAGTTGGAAAATAAAAATTTAACCGAAGAGATTATTATGAGATATGCAACAGCTTATGAGAGTTAAGGGGGTATTATTTTAATGTTAAATAATGAAAAGATTTCAAAGTTTGGAAGTTTAAGACAGCTTTTAATGTTTGCAAGTTTATTTCTGCTTTTCTTATTTTTCTCTTTGGCATCACCAAACTTTCTCACCTTTGAAAACGTCATCGCAATTATTCTTGCTACTTGTGTAAATGGAATGCTGGCTTTAGGAGTTACTTTTGTGATCATTACAGGAGGAATAGATCTTTCAATAGGAACTGTAATGACTTTATCTGCAGTTATGAGTGGAGTATTTATTACTTTTTGGCGTCTTCCTGTGATAATAGGAGTAATTGGTGGAATTGCTACTGGGATGCTTTGTGGTTTTATCAATGGTATTGTTATTTCTAAGATGAAGTTACCTCCGTTCATTGCTACTTTGGGTATGATGATGATAGCAAAGGGATTAGCTCTTGTTATTTCTGGATGTAGACCAATATATTACAGTGATGCACCATCTTTTAATGAAATAGCTATGGGTTCATTAATTAATAAAATAATTCCATCTGCAGATATTCCTAATGCAATTTTAATTTTTATTTTATCAATTATTATTGCCTATATTTTACTCACAAAGACCGCTTTAGGAAGATATGACTTTGCAATAGGAAGTAATGAAGAGGCGGCGAGACTTTCAGGATTAAATGTGGATAAATGGAAGACAATTATCTATATTTTGTGTGGTATGTTTGTAGGAATGGGAGGAGTTTTGATGGCATCCCGTTTAAACTCAGCACAGCCAGCTTTAGGACAAGGATATGAACTTGATGCAATTGCAGCTGTGGTCATAGGAGGTACATCATTAAGAGGAGGAGAAGGCTCTATTATTGGCACCGTTATTGGAGCTCTCATAATGAGTACATTAACGAATGGTCTTAGAATACTTTCTGTCCCTCAGGAATGGCAAATAGTAGTGAGCGGAATAATTGTCATTGGTGCGGTCTACTTGGATATTATTAGAAGGACAGAAAGGTAAAAGGGGGTAATGTTTGCCTGTAAAGGCAAATATTATAAAAATTTAAATTTTAAGGAGGGTTCGCTATGAAAGGTTTTAAAATGCTCTCCCTAATTTTAGGTTTGTTGCTCCTTTTCTCCCTATCACTATTAGCAGCAGAGAGACCCTATATAGCTATGATCTCTAAAGGTTTCCAGCATCAATTCTGGCAAGCAGTAAAAAGTGGTGCTGAGAAAGCGGCAAAAGATCTCAATGTAGATATAACTTTTGAAGGACCAGAATCGGAGGCTATGGTTGATAAACAGATTGAAATGTTACAAGCAGCTTTAGCTAAGAAGCCAGCAGCACTTTGTATTGCAGCATTAGATAGTAAGGCAGTAATTCCATACCTTGAAAAAGCACGCTCTATGGGAATACCTGTTATAGGTTTTGACTCCGGTGTAGATAGTGACATCCCAGTTACTACTGTGGCAACTGATAACATAAAAGCTGCAGGTTATGCAGCAGATAAGATGGCAGAGTTTATCAAGAAAGTAGGAGAGGTGGCGTTGGTTGTTCATGATCAAGTAAGTAGAACAGGAATAGATAGAAGAGATGGATTTGTAAATCGTATTAAGCAGAGATATCCAATGATAAAGATTGTAGATATTCAATACGGTGGCGGTGATCATCTGAAATCTACAGATTTAACAAAGGCTATTATTCAAGCACATCCTAACTTGAAAGGAATATTTGGAGCAAATGAGGGCTCTGCCATTGGAGTTATCAATGCTGTAAAAGAAATGAAGAAAGTAGGAAAGATTGTTGTAATAGGATATGACTCTGGAAAACAACAAATAGATGCAATCAGGTCCGGTTTGATGGCAGGAGCAATTACTCAAAATCCTGTAGGAATGGGGTATATGGCAGTTGAGGCTGCTGTAAAAGCTATAAAGGGAGAAAAACTTCCTAAGTTTATTGATAGTGGTTTCTATTGGTACGATAAGACAAATATAGATGATCCTAAGATAAAGGCTTGTTTATACGAGTAAAAATTAGGGGCTCCTTTTGGAGCCCCTTTTTTAGAATACAAAGGCGGATTTTATCATTCCATATTTGCTTCTTCTAAAATTCATTTCTATTGCCTTTTTATAATCCTTTAAAGGAAATGTGTGGGTTAAGAGAGGAGAAAGATCTAAACCTTTTTCCATAAGCTCTAACGCAATTTGATAACATCTTTTTCTTTCTCCATTATAATCTTCTTCAGCTGAGGAATTAGTGCCGAAAACCTTTAATTCTTTGAACCATAGAGGTGTCCAGTCCACTTTTTTTGTCTCTCCTACTAACCCAACCATAACTAATTTTCCACCCATTTTAGTAAATCTTAGGGCATCATCTATACTGTCATCGGTACCTACACATTCAAATACCACATCCGCTCCACCTACTAAAATAGGTTTACCTAAGATAGGCTGTAGAATTTCACCGCCAACCTCGTCAGCTACTCTTTTATAAAGTTCTTTTTTATTTAGTCCTTTCGTATATATTATTTCAGAAGCTCCGTATTGTTTTGCAAACTCTCCTTGATACTTATATCTTGCTAAAACTATGATTCTTGCTTTACTTCCTAAGGCTCTTAGGGAAGACACTACATTTATTCCAATACTTCCTGCTCCTATAACTAAAACAGTATCGGAATCCTTTGGAAAATTTCTAATCACAGGATGAAGAGCAGAACAGAAAGCATCCACTAAGATAGCATTTTCATTCTTAACTTTTTCTGGTACTTTAAAAATCTGGGATTTATGGGCTACGTAATATTCTCCCCAGCTTCCTCCTGTATCTTTGCATGATCCTATCATAAATCCTGGGGATATACTACCTTTTGTAAAATTTTGACATTGACTAAAATCGCCTTTTTGACAGAATTCACATACTGGCTCTATATCACGGGCAGAACAAGAAAGAACAGGATCTGCTATTACTCTATCTCCAATATTGATATTTTTTACATTTTCTCCTTTTTCTACAACAATTCCTAAGTTTTCATGTCCTATAACGAAGGGGAAGGATGCAAATGGGGATGTCGATGGACTGTCATGTAGACGTATTAGATTTATATCACTACCACAGATACCTCCCATTAAAGTTTTTATTTTTACCCAGTTTTCATTTGGGAGTTTGGGCTCTGGAATATCTCCATATCTTATACAGGAAAATACATTGTAATAAAAAGATGAATTTAGTTTACCCAAAACCTTGCTAATTAAATATCTCGGTATACTTTCCTCAAAATAAACTGCTTTCATAAATCCATCTCCTTTCTTGGAAAATAGTTTATTAAATTATATAACAAATTCAATCTTTTTTAACTTCAAGATATAATGTTAATATCCCGAAGAAATAAAAGGGAATAAGGAGGTGTTTAAGACGTCGTACATATGGAGACTATTAAAAATAGCAAAACCTTATTGGAAATATTTGATCCTTTCTGCTGTTAGTATGTTGGTTTTGACTGCCCTTAATCTTATTGGTCCTTGGCTTATCCGCTCTCTAATAGGTATAGTATCGAATATAAGTAAATATCCAAATGCAAAAGAGGATTTAATTAAAATTTCACTCCTTCTTATAGCTTCTTACATAGCAGGGGTGTTATTCCAGTTTTTAAGAAATTATTTATCTCATTATGCTGCTTGGCATATTGTAGCAGAGGTTAGAACTATGGTTTATGATAAGCTTCAGAATTTGTCTTTCAGGTATTTTGTTGATAAGCAAACAGGACAACTTATGTCAAGGGTTGTCAACGATACAGCTAATTTAGAGGTTTTAATAGCTCATGCTGTGCCAGATTTAGCTACTAATATTCTCATATTATTGGGGGTTGCTTTTATTTTATTCTTAATTAATCCTATCCTTGCAGGTTTATCATTAATACCAATTCCATTTTTAGTTTTTAGTAGTACTATTTTTGCGAAGAAGATAATGCCGATTTTTAGGAGGGCTCAAAAGGCTCTTGCGGATTTGAATGCAGATTTACAAGATAATCTTTCAGGAATAAGAGAGATACAGATTTTTAATAAGCAGGAACAAGAGCTATTAAAGATTAAAGATAAAGTTTATAAGCATATTCAGTCTTTATTAGATGCTTTAAAGTTGAGTGCTATTTTTCATCCAACAGTAGGATTTTTAAGCTCATTAGGTACTCTCATCGTAGTATCTGTTGGGGGAATTATGGCTCTAAATGGTAAATTGCAGGTTCAAGATATTGTAGGTTTCTTACTTTATTTAAATATGTTTTATCAGCCAATAACTGCTCTAAGCCAGGTTTTAGAAAATATACAGCAGGCTTTAGCAGGTGCAGAGAGAGTTTTTGAGGTTTTAGATACAGAGTCTGAAATTAAAGAAGATCCAAATGCTATAGAATTGAAAAACGTGAAGGGGAAGATTAGTTTTGAAAATGTTTGGTTTTCTTATGTTCCAGGAATTCCTGTCTTGAAAAATATTTCCTTTGTTATAGAGCCAGGAGAAATGGTAGCCTTTGTGGGACCAACAGGTGTGGGAAAGACTACAATTATGTATCTAATAGCAAGATTTTTTGATCCTCAAGAAGGCTCTATTAAAATTGATGATATTGATATAAGAAAAGTAACCTTGAAGTCTCTGAGGGATCAAATAAGTATGGTTATGCAGGATGTATTCCTCTTTAATGGGACTGTGTTTGAGAATATTGCTTATGGAAAAGAAGATGCAACGTTGGATGAGGTAATAAAATCTGCTAAAATTGCCTGTGCTCATGATTTTATTATGGAATTACCAAATGGTTATGATACAGTGGTTGGAGAGAGAGGAGTTAAACTGTCAGGAGGACAAAAACAAAGATTGGCTATAGCAAGAGCTGTACTTAAGAATTCTCCTATATTAATTCTTGATGAAGCAACTTCCTCAGTTGATACTCAAACCGAAAGAGAAATACAAAATGCTATAAATAATCTTGCAGGTACAAGAACAATTTTAATAATTGCTCATAGGCTTTCAACAGTAAAAAGGGCTGATAAGATAATTGTTTTAAAAGAGGGAGAAATTGTAGAAGTCGGAAATCACGCAGAATTAATGAAAAAGAAAGGTTTCTATTATAATTTGTGTCTTGCTCAATTTCCAGAGGAAGAAAAGGAGGTTTCTTATGTTAGAAACGATTAGGGTTATAAAGTCAAGAAGAAGCGTTAGAAAATATTTGGATAAGGAAATTCCAAAGGAAATTTTAGAGGATATAGTTGATTGTGCGAGATTAGCTCCCAGTGGATATAATAAACAGCCTTGGGTCTTTGTAGTAGTTACAGATAAAAATATTAGAGAAAAAAATAGCGGATGTAACTCCTTATGGAAGATTTATTAAAGATGCTCCAGCTTGTATTGCTGTATTTTGTGAAAAGTCTGCAGAAACTGCATTAGAGGATGCTTGTACTGCAACAGAGAATATTATTATATCTGCTCAGGCTTATGGGTTGGGAACCTGTTGGGTAAATTCTTACAAAAAAAGCCCATTCAGAAGAGGTAAAAAGAACTTTAAATTGTCCTGAAGATATGGAGCTTATGACTATGATATCGGTTGGTTATCCTGCTGAGGAACCAAAAACTCCCCCTAAAAAATCCTTGTCTGAAGTATTGAGATGGAATACATTTTAAAAATTAAGGAGGCAGGTTTTTACCTGCCTCCTTACTAAACTTACCATCTTCTACCAAAGCCTTGTCTTCTTCCGAAACCTTGATTTGATTGAGAGGTTAAATCTAATAATTGTTTTCCATCAACTGAAACTTTTAGAGCTCTTATGACATTAGTTACAGCACTCTTGAATCCATCAATTTCTACTTTGCTTCCTACCTTTAAATTTAGTTTGTTTTGTAGCCAGTATGCTCCAATTCTTACCGTGATTGTTTCACCTTTTGTAGTTTTTACATCAATTGTTAAACCTGGATCGTAGTAAATCTTTTCTACAGTACCTGTTACTTTTACTTGCTCTAAAGTAGTAGAGCAGTTAGGGCAAGTTCCTGGAGCAAACCTTGGACCATAAGCATAAGCTAAACTTAAGATACTAAATACTACTAAACTTAAAATTACTAAACCTTTGAACCTCATCTTTTGATACCTCCTATTTTTTATTTTTTAATCCCGGGTTTATCCCCGAGACGATAATAAGTTTAAAAGAGTAACCTTAATAGAAAATAAATTAATCCTTAAAAAATCCTTAGAAAATTGGGTTATAATACAAGGAGTAAATCTGGGAGGAATTAAGATGAAAATATTAATAGTAGAGGATGACCCTAAGATTGCAAAATTGTTAGAATTGGAGTTAAAGCATGAAAAATTTGACACGCAGGTAGTTTCAGATGGATATTCTGCTCTTATATCTGCAGAAGAGTATAAGCCTGATGTGGTTATTTTAGATATTCTTCTACCAGGTTTAAATGGTAAAGAAGTAGCGAAAAGATTAAGAGAAAAATATCCCAATATAGGGATTATCATGCTCACTGCTTTAGGAGATGTGAAGGATAAGGTAACTGCACTTAGCTTAGGGGCAGATGACTATGTTGTGAAGCCTTTTAGTATTGAAGAGTTAATTGCAAGAATTAAGGCAGTGGCAAGAAGAAAGGAAAGAGATGAGGCGGAAGTACTGGAGCTCTATGGAATAAAGTTGTTCCCAGCTCAATATAGGTTTGAGGTGGATGGGAAAGAGATAGATTTATCAAAGACAGAATTTAATCTTTTATATTTTTTAATGAGAAATGCTGGTATAGTGGTAACTAAGGATAGAATCCTTGAAGTTATATGGGGAGATAGTAGTGATGAGAGAATGAATTTAGTAGAAGTGTATATTAATTATCTAAGAAAGAAGTTAGGAAAGAAAGGAAAGTTTATAAAAACTGTTCGAGGAGTAGGCTATACTTTTAGAGGGGAATAAATGAAGTTAGCATGGAAATTAACAATTCTCTTCAGTATAATTTTTTCTCTTTTTATTATTCTCTTCTCCTATGGATATTTTGTTTATACGAGAAGTTTGGTATTGTCTGAGACTAAAAGAGAATTAGAAAGAGTTTTGATTTCCAGAGGCATGATGATGGGGAGAGGAATGGGGTTCCAATTAGGTCTTAGATACTCAACCTATTATATCTATTCAGAGATTTTAGGAATTATTCAAGATCCCTTTAATATTGGAGTAGTTAATAAAGAAGGAATAGTGGAAAAAGATCAAAATTATTACTTTTTTATAAGAAGGGATGATTATGTTGTTGGAAAAGATATTACTTCTTTAATTACTGCTATTAATAGACTAAGGAGAAGTATTTTATATACTGGTTTTATAGGTATTTTAATATCTTCATTTTTAGGTTATCTACTATCCAATAGATTTTTAAAGCCTATTAGAGAGGTTATAAAGACAGTAAAGGAAATTGATGCTAAGAAACTGAAGATGAGAGTGAAATTACCAAGGCAGAGAGATGAATTATGGGACTTAATTAATACTCTGAATAATATGTTGGAGAAGGTGGAAAAAGCTTATGCAATGCAGGAGCAATTTATCTCTGATGTATCTCATGAGTTAAAAACACCTCTAACGAATATTCTTGGCTATGTAAAGATGCTGAAAAGATGGGGAAAAGAAGATGAAAAAGTGCTCAATGAATCTTTGGATGTTATAGAGGATACAGCGGAAAATATGAAGAATTTAATTGAGGTACTCTTGGAAATGGCAAAAATTCAGGAGAAAATAAGTAAGGATGAAATTGATATAGAAGAGTTTTTGCATGAGCGTATAGTTTATTATGAAAGGATGTATCCAGAATTTCATTTTGCGCTAAAGATAGATTCTAACACAAAGATTTATTCATCTAAGATTTTATTAGAGATTTTATTCAATATATTGGTGGATAATGCGGTTAAGAATAGTTTAGATAGAAAAGTAATTGAATTGGGCTTCTCTAAAGGTATGTTTTTTGTTAAGGATTACGGAAGAGGTATTCCAGAGAGCGAAAAAGAAAAAATTTTTGAAAGATTTTATAAGGTTGATAAGTCAAGAAGTAGCGAGGGGTATGGACTTGGTCTTTCTCTTGCTAAAAAGATCTGTGATGTATTGAATATAAAAATTGATGTAGAATCTAAGGAGAATGAAGGTTCTACTTTTTACCTTAAAATATTATAATAGATCTTAATTTCTTACGAGGGAGGATTTTTATGGATGACATATTTGGGGTTATGATGGAAACAGCAATGAAGTCTGGTGAGCTCTTAAAGAAATATTTTTATAATAGAGATTTTGAGGTAGATCAGAAGACTATATCTTATGATTTGGTAACGAATGCGGATAGGGAATCTCAGGAACTTATCATTTCAAGTTTATCCTCTAAATTTCCCCACATACCTATCTTAGGGGAAGAAGGCATGGAGATTAAAAAATATGAAAGAGCCTTTTTTGTTGATCCTTTAGATGGAACCCTTAATTTTGTGCATGGTATTTCCATGTTTTGTGTTTCTATAGGATATTGGGAGGATGGAAATCCAAAAGTTGGGGTTGTTTATGCACCTATCTTAGGAGAATTATTTTTTGCTAAAGAGGGAGAAGGAGCCTATCTAAATGGGAAAAGGATTCATACCTCAAGTCCAAAATCTTTGAAGGATGCCCTTCTTGTTACAGGCTGGCCTTACGATAAGGAGAAATTGAAAAAGGCAATTAAGACTGCAAATAAAATTTTAGATTTTACAGAATTTAGAGCCTTTGGGAGTGCCGCTTTAGAGCTTTGTTATGTGGCTATGGGAATCTTTGATGGATATTGGGAATATGGGTTATACCCATGGGATCTTGCAGCTGGAGTTTTGATCGCTAAAGAGGGAGGAGCTATTGTAAGAAAACCAGATGGAGAAGAATTTGATCTTTTTGAGGGAGAAGTATTGGCAATTTCTCCCCATATTTATGATGAATTTTTAAGGGTTATTAAGGAATGAAAAGATTATTATTGATCTTAATATTGCTTGTTTTTTCCTTATCTGGTTGTGCTAGAACAGTAACAAGTCCTTTGAAAAAAATTGTAGAAGTATCATTTTCTTTTAGTGAAACTTTAGGGGGAGAGCAAAAAAATTATATAGCAGTAGTTTTTAATATGAATAAAGAACCTATTTGGGAAAATTTGTCTACATGGAAAAACTTTATCCTGTTTAATGGAGATAAATTTTATAAGGGGGTTAATGGGGATCAAAATCTAAAGATTGACCAGGAGAAAGGAGATATTAACCTTGATAATTTAACAGAGGTTACGTATGGAACTTATGACAATGGATCTATTCGTTTGCAAATACCTTTAATTAACCTTTATGAAAATAATATAGAGCCAGACCAATTATATATCAATGTTATCTTTTTTAATGTTTATTATGATCCTAATACGGGATATTATCTTAATAAAAATGATGATTTATTAATGACAAATTCTGATGGAATTTTATTGAAATTAATAAGGGGATCATCGGTTACTGCCAATGATTCTTTAAAAATTAAAAATTTTAATGCAAAATTTTATTGAGGAACATGTTTGACTTAATTTTACTTTTTTTATCCATATTATTATATGTTTTTTCCTATCCACCTTTTAATTTTTCCTTTCTCATTTTTTTTACTCTCATTCCTTTGTTTCATCTTATTTCAAGGGTTTCTGAAAAAGAGGCTTTCTGGTATGGCTTTCTCTATGGATTTGGTTTTTATGGGATTAATTTTTATTGGATTCCTAATCTTTTAAGGAATTTTGTGAATTTTTATTTTGGAATTTTTGTTAATCTTCTTCTTATTTCTTACCTTTCTTTATACAATGGATTATTTTTATGGGGTATTAAGAAGAGAAATTCCTTTTTATTTCCTGCGTTTTTTTGGTGTTTTTTAGAATTTATAAAAAGTATTGGTCCTCTTGCCTTTAATTGGGGCACCTTAGGAGAACCCTTAGTAAATGTATATCCTCTTTTGCAGTGGGCAAGTATATTTGGTGGTTTGGGATTAAGCTTTATTGTAGTGCTTATAAATACAATTTTATATTATTTTTTTAAAATGCCTATTAGAAAAAAAATATTTAGTATCCTTTTTGTCTTTTTATTATTTTTAGTAGGAGAGATTTTGGGGGCAGTGTCTTATGATTCCCAAATAAAGCTAAAGGTTGGCGTAGTACAAGGGAATTATGATAGTTTTTCAAAGTATTATCTAAGAGATATTGAAGATCAATTGAGAGTACATAAGGATTTAACATTATTATTACCGGATGATCTTTATTTAATTGTTTGGGCAGAAAGTGTTTTGTTTTGCACTCTAAATAATTATCCCAGTTATCTAAAGGAGTTAAAAGATTTAGCAAAGGAGAAGGGGGCTTATTTAATTGTAGGGGCTTTGAAATATGAAAAGGGCAAAATTTATAATTCCGCTTATCTTTTCTCCCCCTTTAGTGATGAATATGAGACATATAGTAAAGTGCAGTTGGTACCCTTTGTAGAGGAATTGCCTTTTTCCTTTCTTTTTCCCAACTATATTAAAAGTTTGGTGGGAGGATATAGTAGAGGGGAAGGTTTTTATCCTTTTAAAACTCCTCTTGCAAATATTGGTACATTGATTTGTTTTGAATCTTTATTCTCTTATACTGCCAGGGAACAAATAAGAAACGGTGCGGATATTCTTGTGGTTATAACTAATGATGGTTGGTTTCAGGGAACTCCAGCTGTATGGCAACACAGAAATTTATCCCTAATAAGGGCTGTGGAAAATAGAGCTCCATTAGTTCAAACTGCAAATACAGGTGTAACCTTTTTTGTAGATCCCTATGGTAAAATATTATGGGAGAGTAGGGAAGGTGAAAAAAGCATATATTATCAGGATGTTTTAATTAACAAAAATGGATTTTCCTTATATAGAGTATGGGGAGATATACCTTTATTTATGGCATTTATTATCTATCTTATTTTTAGGATGAAATCATGAATAAAGTAATTTCTTTAGGGGTTTTATTAGTCTTAATATTAACAGGATGGGGATTAAGTGCCTTATTATCAAAGCCCATTGATTTGGACATTCCAAATGTTTCTCATGAGGAGGCTGGAGTCTTTGGTAAAAATGTAATATTAAGGGGAAGAGAGGAGGGAAATATTTCTTGGGAGATAAAGGCAGATGATTTAAAAATTGATCTCTCTTATAAAAATTTTTATTTCAAAGGGAATATAGAAGGAAAGGTATATAGAGGAGAGAAGCTATCCATAGATGTTAAAGGTGATTCTGCAGAAATAAATATGGATAAAGGAGTTTTAGTATTTCCAAAGGGAGTAGATTTTCAGACCGAGGATGGATATAAAGGTACTGCTCCCTATGCAGTATGGTATATGAGTACAAAAGAATTTATATGTTCAAAAGGAAGAGTTAAATTTGAAAAAATAGGTGAGTTCAAGGCGGAGGCAGATTTTTTCCGTTTTTCCTCTAAGGAGGGTATTGCAGTTTTTGAGGGTAATGTTGTTATTGAAACTGGTATTTAGGAGGTAAGAAAAATGAGAAAAGTATTGATTTTTTCTCTTTTAATTTTATTTCTGGCTCATATAAGTACAGTCTCAGCCCAGACAACTCCTACAAAAAATCCTGTTCAGATTAAGGCTCAAAAGGTCTCGTATGATTGGGGAAAGAAAATGTCAAAGGCGGAAGGAAACGTAGTGGTAATCTATAAGCCAGGTAAAGAAGACGAAACAAGGATTACTGCTACAACTGTGTATTACAATCAAGATGCAAGCTTGGTTGAGGCGCCTGGAAAAGTTTCTATTTCTCAAAGGGATTTAAGTATCTCAGGAGAAGATTTAAAGGCGGACCTAAAAAATGAGAATGTTGAATTAAAGAAGAATGTTTCTATTGTAATTCAAAGAAAGGTTGAAGGGGGTAAATTGGAAGTTACAAAAATTACCTCTCAAAGTCTTAAATATTCTCTTCGGACAAATACGGGGAACTTGTTTGGAGGGGTAAGCATAGATAGAGAGGATCTAAAAGGAAAGTCTGATAGTGCTGTAGTGGATACTAATAAGGAAATATATACACTAATAGATAATGTTTCAATATTAGATAGTGAGAAAAACGAGATAAGATGTAGCAAAATCAGTGTCTATGTAAAAGAGAAGAGGATGGAAGCAGAAGGAGATGTGGAAAGTATATTTTATGTGACAGAATAAGTTATGAAGCTTTATATAAGATATATTCTTGCAGAAGTTATTTCTCCATTTCTTTTAGGTATTTTGGGATTTGTCTTAGTAATGTTAATACAAATCCTTTATGAGTTTTCTGATTTTATAATTCTAAAAAGGATTAGTATTTATACAGTTTTAAAACTTCTTTACTATAAAGTCCCCTCACTTTTGGTCTTTGTGATCCCTACCGCATTACTTTTTGCAGTTATTTTTGGATTTAGTAGGCTAATAAGGGATGGAGAGCTTTTTGCATTAAGAAGCAATGGAATACCCTTTATAAAACTTACAATTCCTATTTTTATATTGTCTATTTTACTCTCTGGTATTCTTTGGATGTTAAATTATTCCTTGATTCCTAATTCAAATTATAGAGCAAATCAAATTATCCAAAGGTATTTCTTTGTAAATCCTCTCCCTACCAAAGGAGAAAATATTTTTTTTCATGATGAACAATCAAGATATTATTATGTTAAAAAGGTAAAAGAAAATAGTAATGTTTTAGAGGGAGTAATGATATTTGACTTATCATTAGGAGAAGAGTTTCCTATGCTTCTTACAGCAAAATCTGCTATCTGGAGTCAGGAAAAATTAATTTTACAGGATGGTATAGTACATAAATTAGGGAAAGACCATTTTGTTTCTTGGGAGGGAAAATTTGATACCTTTCAAATAAATTTGCCCCAGGAATTTCTATATATATTTCAAAGGGAGAGAGGACCTCAGGAGATGACAACCAATGAACTTATGAGAAGAATAAGGGTTTTTAGAAAAGCGGGGGTATCCTCAAGAAGCTTAGAGGTAGAAAGTAATTTAAGAATAGCTCAAAGCATTGCTATACCTGTTTTTACCTTGCTTGCCTTTGCTGTAATATTATTTACTGGAAAAAGTGGGAGGTTATGGGGTACAGCCTTTAGCATTATAATTGCTTTCTTTTATTATGGTTTTACAATATTTGCTCGATCTTTGGGAGAGTATGCAATATTTTCTCCTTTCTTTTCTGCATGGCTCCCTAATATTTTCTTAGGAACCATTAGCTTAGGAGTGTTTTTATGGAAAATAAGAAAGTGGTAAGAATAATTTCATTTATTCTGTTGCTTTTAATAGTAAATGAGGTTTTCGGTGAGACTTCTCCTTGGAGTATAAAGGCGGAGAAGATAGAATTTTATTGGGAGACTCGTACTTTTAAAGCCTATGGTAAGGTAAAGATTGAGGGAAAAGGTATTATCATATATGCAGATAGTGTGGAAGGTAATGTAAATGATGGAATAGTAAAGGCTTCTGGGAATGTAGTATTTAAGGATCGTAAAGGAGAATTTTTGGCAAAGGAATTGGTTTACGCTTTTAAGAAGGATGAGGGTGAGCTTTTGCAGGTAAAAGCTACATATACGGCGGAAGGAGTAAAGGGGAATTTATATTTTTCTGGATCATTATTGGAGTGGAAGAAAAATGAAATAATTATAAATAAAGGTGCTATAACGACTTGTGATTTGGAAAATCCTCATTATCTTCTATATGCCTCGAAGATCACCTATTTGCCTGATGACAAGATAATTTTAGATGGAGTCTCTTTAAAATTTATATTCTTGCCCTTCTCAATTCCTTTGTTTAGATATGTTATCTCCTTAAAAGAGGAACCTAATCCTTTTCCTCAAATAGGTTTTGATGCCCAAAGCATATTTTTATCCTATCCAATTTCTTATGTTATTTTTAATCAGGCAGGATTAATTTCTATTCTTTTAAAGCATAATTTTGTAACAAATCAAAATCCTTATTCTATAGATATAACCCAAAATTATAATCTCAGGAATATAAAGGGAAGTATTAAATTGAATTTGTCAGAGTATATAGATTTTCAGAGTATTAAAAGTCCCAATGTTTCTTTAAATTGGAACCATGATCAAAAAATCTCTGATTTTATTTTCTTTAATAACAACTTATCTTACTATTTAAAGCCTCAGTATAATTACTTTAGTATTCAAGATAATTTAAGGTTTACTTTTACTTATGGATTAAATAGGACATCTTTGCAGTTTAATATGTCTCAGGATGTAAATTCCCAAAAGTTTGGCTCAATTCTTAATTTATCACAGAATTTTGATAAAGAGGGAACAAAATCTTTTGTTTTTAATGCAAGATATAATAATAACATTATTTCTGGAAATAGAAGATATGAATTATATGAAGATGGTAGAATTAATTTTAGGGGTAAAAATTATTCCCTCTCGATCTATCAAAATTATAGGGTTTCTGACCCTAAAAACTTATTATTACTGAAAATACCTGAGATCACATTTAATAGTAATTTTAATTTGTTTAGTGTACCCCTAAGATTTGAAGGGATATTAGGCTATTACGATGAGCCATCTTCTTATATGAAGGCATTAAAATTGGGTTATAGTTTATATCTCCCCTTATCTTATAGGGTATCAAATTTAAGTTTAAACGCTAATTTAGGCTACAAGCAAGATTTTTATCAGACAGGAGATGCAAGATATTTTGTTTTGGGGAATTTGCAGGCAAACTATAAACCCCTATCCTTTTTGAACTTATCTACAATTTATAATTTTCAGCTTTTAGGAAAAGATATAATCACAGGAGATTTGGGTAATACTCCTTTTTATTTTGATTACATGGGAGAAACAAATAATCTGACTCTCTCTATACTTTTAGGGACTCAGGATGTTAATCTTTCTCTTTCTGATTCTTATAATTTCATAAATAATACACTATCTCCATTGAATATTAGGGGAAGATTAAGTTATAGAAATCTTTTTATTCTTACGGGAAGCAGTAATTATGACTGGAAGAATCAAAAGTTTTCACCTGTTATTCTTCAGGGAACTTTTTCTTTGCCACCTACAATGGCATTTAGCTTAGGAGCTTTAATAAATCCCTATTACGATAATCCTCTGCAGAGATTAGATTACAAATTAATATTTGACATAAAGGGTGATTGGCATTTTGCAGGTAAGTTAACTTTATGGGGAACATATCCATCAGCTAATGTTTATCCATTAATATCTTTGGAAAAAGACCTCCATTGCTTTTTAGGTAAGTTTTCTCTAAATCCAAATACAGGAAGTTTTCAATTTGAGATATCATTAAAAGCTATTCCTACTAAGAAAATAGGAGGAGAATTAACTCCAACAGGATTTTCTTTACTGCCTAATTTTTGATATAATTTAGACTGAAAATAATTTTACTTTAGGAGGATTAAAAACATGCAAAAATATAGATGTTTAGTGTGTGGGTATATTTATGATCCTGAAGAAGGAGATCCAGATGGCGGAATTCCCCCAGAGACCCCCTTTGAGGATTTGCCAGATGATTGGGTATGTCCTGTTTGTGGAGCTGGCAAAGATATGTTTTCTCCTGTATAGGAGATTGACCTATGATCATAGTTATAGGGAATGGTGTTGCAGGAATAACTTGTGCTCAAGTAGTTAGAGAGAAAGATCGTACAATTCCTATTCTTGTAATAACAGAAGAAAAATACCCATATTATGCTCGCCCACAGATAATTGAATTTTTAGCAGGAAAAATAGGAGAAGAAGAACTTCCATTTTATCCATCAAGTTGGTATCAAGAAAAAAAGATAGATGTCGTATATGGGGAAAAAGGATTAAGTGTTGATTTAGATAAACAAATTTTACTGACTACAAAGGATAAGTACAAGTATAGTAAATTATTAATTGCAACAGGTGCTAAACCCTCTAAGCCACCTCTTGAGAATATAGATGCAAAAGGAGTTTTTACTTTAAGAAATATAGATGATGCAAAGGAAATTTTAGATTATATTAAGGGAAAAGAAAAAGTCGTAATTTTGGGATGTGGTTTATTAGGCTTAGAGGTAGGAAGGGCTCTATCTCAAAGAGGTCTTAAGGTTGTTGGTATAGAGTTTTTCCAAAGGCTTATTCCAAGGCAGTTGGATGAAGAGGGAGCAAAAATATTTCAAAGAAAGCTTCAGGAAAAATTCGGATTTGAATTTTATTTGGGAGCAAAAGCGAAGAAAGTAATAGCGGAGAATAATATTTTTAAGGGAATAGAATTAGAGGATGGAAGAAAAATTTTGGGCGATTTGTTAATAGTTTCTGCTGGAATAATTCCAGAGATAGATATAGCTAAAAAATCTGGGATTGAGGTCAATAAAGGGATAATAGTAAATGAATATATGGAAACAAATGTAAAGTATGTTTACTCTGCTGGCGATTGTGTAGAGTATTCTGGAAGAATTTATGGTATTATTCCTGCCAGCTTAGAACAAGGTAGTATTGCGGGGAAAAACATGGTAGGAGAGAAAACTGTATATACAGGGACTATACCTTTTAATACATTAAAAATTACTGGAATTTCTTTGGCATCTATGGGAAATATTGAGTATAACGAGCCCAATGCGGAAATATTTGTATTAAAGGATGAGGAAAAAGGTTTTTACAGAAAGCTAATTTTTGTTGACAATGTTATTGTTGGAGCTATTCTTTTGGAAAATTCTCAAAAGTATATAAATAAGATAAAAAGTCTAATAAGTAGTAAAAAAATCATAGAGAAGAAGGATGAGATCCTATATGAAGAGTAGAATGAAGTTTTTTATTGTTTTTCTTCTACTCTTTTTCCTTCCTTTATTCTCAATGGATCTTAAAAAATTTTTGGAGGATGTCAAGGGCATTCAGGATAATGTGCTTTATTTTACCTCTTTGGATGGGACTAAGCTGGCTTATAGGGTTGTTTCTCCACCATCTCCAAAGGCAATTTTGATATTTGTTCATGGAATAACTTCCTACGGTAAATATTATCTTCCTTTTGCCTATAAACTTTCTGAAAAAGGAATAAAGGTTTATTTACCTGATGTTAGAGGGCATGGTAATTCCCAAGGAAAGAGAGGAGACTCCCCTAATACTGCTACAATTGTTCAAGATATGGGGCTATTTTATCAGATGGTTTTAAAAGAAAATCCTCCTATTCCTATCTTTTTAGGAGGACATAGTATGGGGGCAAGCTTAACTGTAAAATATGTACATGAGCTTAAACTTTCGCCCTCAGGACTTGTTCTTGTAGCTGGAGGTTTACCTGTAAGTAGAATATCTTCGAAGAGTGAAAAACTTTTAAGGCTTAAAACTTTATCAAGAACCTTTCAATTTATTGCCCCCATATTTCCTCATATGAGAATAATTTCTTTTGAATTTCCAATAAAAGTTGACGATCCTTTAATAGTTTCAAATTATTCTTATGCTTTCTTCCGGGCAGTTTTCCCTACAGATATGGATCATATTTGGGAAGGTTTAGAGCTTCCCATTTTAGCTATTATTGGAGATAAGGATGAATTTTTTGGTAAGGAGGATGTGGAGCAAGCCTTTTTAAAACACAAAAAAGATAATAGGGTTTTTGTTATGTTAGAAGATACTGATCATTTGGATGTTTTAGAAAAAAGTGTAAAATATATAATAGAATGGATTTTGAGGGAAGAGAATGGATTATGAAAATATTTTGGAGGCTTATTCTTTAGCTTTAGTTAAGGTTGTAGAAAAGGTAAGTCCTGCGGTGGTTAATATTGACATTAACAAGCCGGTACTTTCTTTTTTGCCTGCTGTTGAGGCAAAAGCAGGTGTAGCATCAGGATTTTTATTTTATCCTGATGGTTATATCATTACAAATAGCCATGTAACTAAACAGGGGGGTAGATTTGTAATAACCTTGGCAGATGGTAGAAGATATGAGGCGGAGATAGTAGGAGAGGATCCTCCAACAGATCTTGCTGTCTTGAAAATTCCTGAAAGAAGGCTTCCTGTTTTAGAGTTTGGTGATTCTGATAAGTTAAAGGTTGGTCAGCTTGTGATGGCAATTGGTAATCCTTTGGGTTTTGGTCATAGTGTTTCAAGTGGAGTTATTAGTGCTTTAGGAAGATCTTTAAGAAGTTTAAGTGGGCATCTCATAGAGAATATAATTCAAACTGATGCCCCTTTAAATCCAGGAAGTTCAGGTGGTCCTTTGGTGGATGTTTATGGTAAGGCTGTAGGAGTAAATACTGCTATAATTCAAGGGGCTCAAGGTATCTGTTTTTCTATACCTATAAATACTGCAAAATGGATAGCGGAATTATTAATAAGGGATGGAAGAGTTAGAAGAAGTTTTCTTGGAATTTTGGGACAAACTGGTGTTTTACCACCTTTATTAAGGGAGAAGTTCAACTTAAATCAAGAAGGGTGTGTTATTGTTTTAAGGGTTGCTCCTTTTAGCCCCTCTTATAAAGCGGGCTTGCAAGAAGAAGATGTTATAATTCAGATTGAAAATACCATCATTAATGGTATTGATGATGTTCATAAAGTTCTGACCTATACTCCACCTGGCACAAAGGTTAATGTAAGGGTTATAAGAGAAAGGAAAAAGTTGTTAGATATACCTATTATTTTAGGTTCCCAAACCTAATGATTTTATGGAAGATGAGTATTTAGGCTTAGAAAATATTGGAAAAGTCGAAGTTAATATAAAACATTCAATATTTATCGGTTTAGCGTATCCATTAGAGGGGAAAAACTACCAGGATATTTTGAGAGAGATAAAACTTGAGTATCCTTCTGCTACTCATTATTGTTGGGCTTATAGAAAATTACCACGCGAGGAGTATTTTTCTGATGGTGGTGAACCTTCTGGTTCCGCAGGAAGACCTATATTGAACTCTCTAAGGGAGTTTAATCTTTGGAATTCCATGGTTGTGGTTGTTAGATATTTTGGGGGAGTTAAATTGGGAGTAAAAGGGTTAATTTCTGCATATTATTCAACATCTAAATCTGCTATATTGGCTGGAAGGATAGTAAAAAAGCACATTACTGCTGATTATATTTTATCACTTCCCTATAACCTATTAAATAATGTGAAAAATGACATTTACAAGAATTTTACAAAAGAGGTAGATATGGACTTTCATGATAAGGTAATATTAAAGATAAGAATACCATTAAGTAAGAAGGAAGAATTTGAGAATTACCTGCTCAGAAAGGAGGGAATAGAGATTGTCAAAAACTCATAGTGCTATTATTTTTGGAGAAGAGTCCTTTAGTTATTCTTTTCCAGGGGATCATCCCATGAATAGAAAGAGATTAGAGTCTTTTTGGGATGAGTTAAAGAAGAATAATAATTTGAAAATAGATATAATACCTCCTGATATCGCAAAAGAAGATGATCTTCTCCTATTCCATAAAAAGGAATATGTTCAGCTTGTAAAGGAAAAATCTAAGGAAGGAACTGGGTATTTGGATTATGGAGATACACCTGCATATCCGGGCTGTTTTGAGTCTGCCTCTTATGTTGTAGGGTCAACTTTAAAGGGGCTTGATCTTATTTTAAGTGGAAAGTATAAACATGTGTTTGTCCCTATGGCTGGTTTACATCATGCAAAAAGAGATAGTGCTGGTGGATTTTGCATTTTTAATGATATTGGAGTAGCTATTGAAAAAGCAAGAAAATCCTATAATGTCTTGGACATATTTTATATAGATATTGATGCTCATCATGGGGATGGTGTTTTTTATGAATTTCTTTCAGATCCCCATTTATATATTGCGGATATTCACGAAGATGGTAGATTTTTGTATCCTGGAACAGGCGGAAGACATGAAAGGGGAGAAGAGTCAGCCTTTGGAACTAAGTTAAACATTCCACTGCTTCCGGGATCTTCCGATGAGGATCTTCTTTTAGCATTAAAAGAGATTGAAGATTTTGCTATGGAGTTCAAAAGTGAACTTATAATTCTACAGGCTGGAGTAGATGGTATTAAAGGAGATCCTATTACCCATTTGAATTATTCTTTGGAAGCTTATGAGAAGTTTATTAGAGGAGTTCATGAGTTGTCCCATAAAGTATGTGATGGAAGGTTGTTAATATTAGGTGGTGGGGGTTATAATCCAGAGAATACAAAGAACGGATGGATGAGAATTGTAAAAATTTTGAATGAAGAAAGTTAGGGAGAAAGGAGGAAGAGAAAGTGCTAAGTGAAAAGATTACAAAAGATTATATGGAAGCAATGAAAAATAAGGATAGTTTTAGGGCAGAAGTTTTAAGTTTCTTACGTTCTGCAATAAAGTATAAGGAGATAGAATTGAGAGAAAAGGGGAAGGAACTTTCTGATGAGGATATCATAGATGTAATAAATAAGGAGATAAAGAAGAGAAAAGAGGCGATAGAATTATATAAAAAGGGAGAGAGAATAGATCTTGCTGAAAAGGAGGAGAAAGAGTTAAAGATTTTGGAAGAGTATCTTCCAAAACAGCTTACAGAAGATGAACTAAGAGAAGTAATTGATAGGATAATAAAAGAGGTGAATGCTGAAAGTATTAAGGATTTAGGAAAGGTTATGAAATCCGCAGTCTCAGAACTGAAAGGAAGAGCGGATAATACAATTATAAGGAAGATTGCAGAGGAGCTTCTTAGTAAGAAATGAGGAAAAAGCCAAGAACTCCATGGGAGATTTTTAATGTTGCTTTTTCTTTGGGAACGAGTGTGTTAGCTTCCCTATTGGTTGGTATATTTTTAGGATATTATCTGGATAAGATTTTTAAATCTTCTCCAGTTTTTCTTCTTGCTGGAATAGCATTGGGAATCTGGGCAGGTTTCCGTGATATCTTCAGGATACTTGGATAAGTACTTTAAGATAGGTAAAATATTGGTAATAGTGGGATTATGTATTTATCTATTTTTCCCTTACATATCTTCTTTGACATTTGGAATTGGTAGTAGTATAATTTCATTTTGTTGGTTATCGGAAGATATAAAAAAATATGGTGTATTTGGTTATAAAAGAGGTATAATTAAAAGATATGGATTATTAATATTGACTTTTTTGATGAGTCTCAAAGCAGAGCTTTTTGGAGCTTTGCTTTTTATTTTAGGATACGTAATAGGTCAATGGTACATGATTTTTAAGGTATTACGTAATGAGAAGGTGAAAAATAATGGAAGAGATAGGTCCACGGGAAATAGCGAGAATAGGAATTTTTAAAATAACAAATACATTTATAAGCTTACAGATTGTAAGTATTTTAGTTTTGTTGATTAGTTTTTGGGTTTCCTATAAACCTACCGAGGAGATAAGGACAAGAAGACAAAGCTTAGTGGAAGCTCTTATTGAAATGTTCCAAAGGTATTTGGGGGGATTTTTAGGGGAAGAAAAAGCAGTAAAGTATTTTCCTTTTTTCTCTTCTCTTTTCCTTTTCATTCTTATTTCTAATTGGTCTGGTTTGATTCCTGGCTTTACATCCCCTACTTCTGATCTAAATGTTACAATTGGTCTTGCTATAGGCACCATTGGTTATATACAATACGTTGCCATAAAAGAAAAAGGTATTGATTATCTCAAAAGCTTTATCTCCCCCTCAATTATCTTTCTCCCTATAAACCTTTTGGAACAAATTACAAGACCGGTTTCTTTATCTCTTCGTTTATTTGGAAATATTACAGGAGAGCACATTGTGCTTGCCATAATTTCTTTTTTAGCTCCTTTAATTGTCCCTGTTCCTATTATGGCTCTTTCCATGTTTATGGGTTTTATACAGGCATTAATTTTTACTACTCTTTCAGCCGCCTATTTGGCTGCAGTATTTGAGGAATAAGGAGGTAAGTTGACATGTTAGGATGGATTATCATTGCTTCTATTGTTACTGCAGGTTTATCGATAGCTTTAGTAGGTATGTTTGCTACACGTGCTCAGGGTAATGCTGCTTCCTCTGCTTTTGAGAGTGTAGCAAGACAACCAGAAGCAGGCGATCAAATTAACAGAATGCTTTTGTTTGCCCTTGCTTTTATTGAAACTATTGTAATTTTTACATTAACTATATCTTTAATTTTACTATTTGCAAATCCACTTTTGGGGAGACTGCAGTAAGGTATGTTTAACTTTAATGTTCTTACAATATTTTCTTCTATAGTAAATTTATTAGTTTTAGCTTGGATTATAAAGAGGTATTTTATTGGCTCTCTTCTTAGAATAATGGAAGAGAGAAAGAGGAAAATAGAGGAAGCAATAAAAACGGCAGAGGAAAAATTAAAAGAAGCAGAAGAGCTGAGAAAGAGAAGAGAAGAAAGGTTGGCTATGGCAAGGGATGAGGCGGCAAAAATTGTTGATGAGGCTGTTAAAAATGCTGATAAATTAAGACAAGAAATTATATCAAAAGCAGAGGAGGAAGCAGAAAAAATCATTCTAAAGGCTCATGATATAGCTAAGGCGGAAAGAAAAAGAGCCTTAGAAACATCAAGAGAGGAGATTATTAACCTTTCAAAAATAATAATTAAACAATTTTTTGCGAAATATTTACCACCATCAAGCGAAGAAGAATTTTTGTCTTATCTTGTAGATTCCTTTGATAAATTTATAATGGCAACAAGTTTCAATTCCTTAAAAGAAGTAAAGTTAGTAGTTCCCAATAATGTTAATTCTAATATTATCAATAAGATTGAGAAAAAACTGAGAAATATTATCCCGGGAAATTGGAATTTTGAATGTGAAGAAGATCCATCAATAGTACTTGGCTTTAAACTATTTCTTGGAGAATATTTGTTAGACCATTCATTAGATTATCATCTTAATCAGATTTATCAGCACATTAGGGAGACGGAGAATATATGAGAGAAACAATTTTAGGGCTCTCATGGAAAGAGATAGAGAGTAAAATAGAAAAATACGAGTTTTCTCCAAGGCTTGCTAATATAGGATATGTAAAATATGTTGGAGATGGAGTTGCTCAAGTTTCTTTGCTTGATGATGCTTTTGTTGGCGAAATTGTAGCCTTTTCATCTGGTGTTCTTGGAATGGTCTTAAATCTTTCTGAAGATTCTGTTGGGGTTATTCTTCTTGGGAAAGATGAGGCAGTTAAAGAGGGAGATATAGTCTATTCTACTGGTAAAATGGTACAGGTTCCTGTGGGAAGTAGCTTCTTGGGTAGAGTTATTGATCCTTTAGGTAATCCTTTGGATGATTTGGGTCCTGTCTACCCTGAAGCTTTCATGCCTATTGATAGACCTGCCCCAAGTATCTTTGATAGGGAACCAGTTAAGGAACCCCTTTATACTGGAATTAGAGCTATAGATGCCTTGATTCCTATAGGACATGGACAAAGAGAATTAATATTGGGAGATAGACAGACTGGAAAAACAACAATTGCAATAGATACAATAATAAACCAAAGAAGATATGGAACAATTTGTATATACGTTGCTATAGCTCAGAAAAGAACAAATATAGCTCGTATTGTACAAACGCTAAAGGAATACAAGGCTTTAGCTAATACTATTGTTATTGCGACATTTCCAGATCAATCCCCATCCATTAGATATCTTGCCCCCTTTGCTGGATGCGCTATGGGAGAGTATTTCATGAACCAAGGGGAAAAGGTCTTAGTGGTTTATGATGATTTGACAAAACATGCAAATACTTATAGAGAAATTGCCCTTCTTTTAAGAAGAGTACCAGGAAGAGAGGCATATCCTGGAGATATCTTTTATTTACATGCTCATCTTTTAGAGAGAGCTGCAAAACTAAATGCCAGAAAAGGAGGAGGAGCCTTAACTGCTCTTCCTATTGCTGAAACTTTAGCAGGTGAAATATCTACTTATATCCCTACAAACCTTATATCTATCACTGATGGTCAGATTTATTTGGATACTTCTCTTTTTAATGCGGGAATTAGACCAGCCATTAATGTGGGGCTTTCGGTATCCAGAGTAGGAGGATCTGCTCAACCAAAAGGAATAAGGCAGGTTGCTGGTATGTTGAGATTGAGTTTGGCGCAGTATAGAGAATTTTCTCTCTTCTTAGAATTTGGTACAGAATTAGATGCAAACACGAAGAAAAAGGTAGAAAGAGGACTTAGGATAGAGGAGATATTAAAACAGGCACCTCATGATGTACAACCTATTGAAGAGCAGATAATAACTTTTTACCTGGTAAATGGTGGGTTTTTAGATAACTATCCTGTTGAAAAGGTTAAGGATATTGTTTATCAATATATTCAATATGTTTCTAAAAAATATTCTTCTCTTCTTTCTCTTTTACGTCAGAAATTAGAATTAGATGACCAGATAATTTACGAGTTACATAATAGTTTCCAGGAGTTTAGTAAAGAATATGCCAACTCTTCAACAACTGAGAAGAAAAGTTAAAAGCATAAACAATATAACCCATATAATTAGATCTATGGAAACTTTGAGTATAGTAAAGATTAGGGCTTTCCAAGATAGAGCCCTAAGATTAAAGCCCTATACCCAAGAATTGCAGAGAATGTTAGAGAATCTGGTCGCAAAGTTACCTAAGGAATATTTGAATCATCCTTTATTAAAAGAAAGAGACATTTATAATACGGGTATTTTAATGATAACATCAGATTGGGGTTTTTGTGGAAGTTATAATGTGCAGATACTTAATACAGTAGAAAAATTTATAAAGGAAAATCCTAAAAAGAGGTATAGTTTTTATCCTGTAGGAATAAATGCAATAAAGTTTGTGAAGGCAAAAAATTACAAAGTAATAGATTCATTTACTCATCTTTTAGATAATCCTGACTTCTTACAAGTAAAAAGACTTGCTCGCAGTTTATTGAGAGATTTCCTTGATGAGAAAGTGGATGAAGTTTTTGTTATTTCCTATGACTTTGTTAATATTGCAAGACAGGATATTATTATAAAAAGATTACTTCCTCTAAAACCTTTAAATATTACAGAAGAGAAAGAGGAAAGTTTTTTATTCCTTCCTTCTCCAGATAGAATTATTGGTCCCCTTCTTGAAAACATTTTTGAGACTACTTTATATCAGATATTTCTTGATGCATCTGCCAGTGAACAAGCTTTTAGAAGAATAGCCATGAGAAGAGCTTACGATAATGCTCAGAAAGTTTATGAAAAACTGGTTTTTCAGCTTAACCAAGTAAGACAAACAAAGATAACAAGAGAGCTCCTTGAGATTATATCGGGTATTGAAACTTTGAAAGAACAAGAGGTGGTTAGAATTGGAAGGTAAAATTATTGCAGTGAATGGTCCTGTTGTTGATGTTTATTTCCCTCAAGAGATCCCTTCTTTAAATGAGGCTTTGGAAGTTCATAATCCAAACGGCGAAAGTGAAAAGTTGATATTAGAAGTAAGAATTCATTTAGGGAATAATAGGGTTAGAACTGTTGCTTTAGGAAGCACAAATGGACTGCGTAGAGGAATGCCAGTAAAGAGATTATTTCATCCTATAAGAGTGCCTCTTTCTGAACAGCTTTTAGGAAGAGTATTGAATGTATTTGGGGAGCCAATTGATGGAGGAGATCCTATAGAAGGAGAAATGGAGTCTATTGTTAAGAGTGCTGTAGAATTTCGTAGGGTACAGCCTTCTTATTCCATTTTAGAGACAGGTATAAAAGCAATTGATCTACTTACTCCTTTCCCACGGGGAGGTAAAATTGGTTTATTCGGAGGAGCCGGAGTAGGCAAGACCGTTTTACTCATGGAGCTTATTCATAATATAGCTACTGCCCATGGAGGAATTTCTGTTTTTGCAGGAGTTGGAGAAAGGTCAAGAGAGGGAAATGAGCTTTGGCTCGAGATGAAAAATTCAGGGGTCATTTCAAAGGCAGTTTTGGTATTTGGACAGATGAATGAGCCTCCAGGAGTAAGAATGAGAGTTCCGTACACTGCTTTAACCATCGCTGAATATTTTAGAGATTATTTAGGAAAAGACATTTTGCTTTTAATAGATAATGTATTTAGGTATGTACAGGCAGGAATGGAAGTATCTTCTATGTTAGGAAGGATTCCATCATCTGTAGGTTATCAGCCTACCCTTCTTACAGAAATGGGAGAATTGGAAGAGAGAATTATCTCTACTGATATGGGGTCTATTACATCGGTACAAGCAGTATATGTTCCTGCAGATGATTTAACAGATCCTGCTCCTGCTACAATTTTTTCTCATTTGGATTCTACCTTAGTGCTATCAAGAGAGATAGCGGAGATGGGTATTTATCCTGCAGTAGATCCTTTAGCATCTTCTTCACAGATATTAGAGCCTCAGTTTGTTGGTGAAGAACATGCAAAAGTTGCAAGAAAAGTTGTAGAAATTCTACAACACTATGAAGACTTAAAGGATATTATATCAATTTTAGGAATGGAAGAACTTTCAGAAGAAGATAGGTTAATTGTTCAAAGGGCAAGAAAAATTCAGCTCTTTTTATCTCAACCTTTCTTTGTAGCATCTCAATATAATAATATTCCAGGAGTATATGTGCCACGAGAAAAGACAATAGAGGGCTTTTCTGCCATAATTAATGGAGAGGTAGACGATATTCCTGAGGATGCCTTCTATATGGTAGGAACTTTGGATGATGTAAAGAAAAAAGCTCACGAGATGGGAGCTTTAATGTATTAGTATGAAAGAGGATAAGGAGAAACTTCTCCATTTAGAAATAGCAACACCAGATAGGGTAGTATTTAGAGGTAATGTTTATGAGGTAATAGTTCCTGTAGAGGATGGCATGTGGGGAATTTTACCAGGACATATGAACACTTTGGCTTATTTGAGAATTGGAGTTATAAAAGTAAAAGAACAAAGTGGTAAAGTTGATTTCTTTGCTACTGGTGAAGGATTTTTAGAACTTATTGATGATAATGTTTATATTACTGTAGATTCTGCGGAAAAAGCAGAAGAAATAGATATATTAAGAGCTAAAAAAGAGAAGGAAGAGATAGAAAAACTCCTTTCTGAAAAGAAGGCAATTACCCAAAAAGTACAACTTTATGCCTCTCTTCAAAAGGCTTTAGCTAAATTAAAGGCTGTTGAGAGCTTAGAAGAAGCTAAAAGTTCCAAAGAGCGATAGAAGTTGTTGAAACTCCAACAGCACCTGCTTTAAGGATATCTTTTGCCTCTTCTGGGGTACGGATGAGTCCTCCTGCAATTAAAGGATAGGGCAGTTGTTGTTTTAATTCTTCACCTAAATGAATGAATATTATACCTGGTAATATTTCCACGAAATCTGGCTCTGAAGTTTGCATAATCTTTACTCCGGTTGCCAATGCTGATGAGTCTAAAACAAAAAATCTTTGGATTGCAATGAGTTCTTCTTCTTTTGCCTGTTGAATAAGATTAGTCCTTGTAGTTATAATCCCATCTATCCCTACTACCTCTCCTAAATATCTTAATGCATATTTATCTTGAGCTAATCCCTCTAATAAATCTAAATGAATAAAAACATGTTTATTGTTTTTTTTAATTTCCTGTACTATGTGGGGTAAAGTTAAAATGTTTGTTTTTAATAAGAAGATGACCTTTGCTTTACTTTGAAGAGCCTGTGTTAATCTATCCTCCTCTCTCACAGCAGCTATAATAGGATTACTCTTTAATATTTGAAGAAACTCATGTTTTTTAAGCTTCTCAACCATACCATATACTCCTTTAATCAAGATTTTTAATATATTTATTCTAAGAAGATTATAACAGATAATTACTTTCTTTGTCAAAGAAATTAAAATGTATTTTCAAGGAGTTTTTAGAATTGTGATATAATATTTAAGATACAAGAAAAGTTTTGGGAGGATGGAATATGAGAAAATTTCTTTTCTTCTCGATTTTCGTTCTGGGACTCTTCTCCATAATTTACGCTCAGAGTATTAATTGGGTTCCAAACTATCCAAGATCTGGTCCTAATGGGATAATAGAACTCGCATGGACCTCAACTGTCTCAGGTACTTATTCAATATATAGGGCGGAAGGTATCACAAATCCTTACCCAAATTTCTTTTACACCTCTACCACATCAACTACATTTACAGATACAGCTACGAAGGATGGATTAAAATATAGCTATGTGATTGCTGTATTCGATGGTACTCAGACTTTAACAACAGAAATGGGCTTTGCAAAAGCGGATAAGACAAAACCATCAATTAGTAATCTCAGTGCTTCACCTAACCCATTTTCTCCAGATGGAGATGGATATAGAGATAAGGTAACAATTTCCTTTGAATTGAGCGAATATGCAACAGTAACTATAACTCTTCAAGATAGTTCAGGAAATGTTTATACTCCTCCTGAGTGGAATGGGGTTATATGTCCTGTTCCTAAAACGTATAATTTTGTATGGGATGGTTATGGTGTATTTGGGGGGGACATATACTTTAGCAAGGGAAGGATATATAGTTTATACTATAACTGCAGTGGATTATGCAGGAAACAGCAATATGGCAAGTGGTAGATTGATATTAGATATTCCTGATTTAGCCATTGTAAACTTTTATCCCATCCCTAATCCTTTTTCTCCCTCCCTTGATACCAATGCTACCTATACTATTGAGACAAGTATATGGGATACTCATTCGAATCAGTTTAATATTATTTCTCCCTTCCCAACAAAGAGTAACGAGGCTATAGCAGGAACTACCTTTTTCTTTAATGCAATTAAGATTGATCCCAGTGCATCCTCCTATACTTTAAATAATTTACAAGTTGTAATTTATGATGCAAAAGGTAAACCTGTAAGAACTATCACTAATATAAATTACGATCCTACAACAGGAAATGGAAGCTTTTGTTGGTATGCAGAGAAAAGTTCTCCACAACCTGTATATCAAGAAGGTTATACAACACCATTGTATTATACTTTAGAGGGTGGAGTTGAGGATGGAAATTACTCTATTATTTTGTATGCTGATTATTTCTCTACTACACTTGGTATGTTTTTGCCTCTTAAAGAAATTAAGACAACTGTAAAGGTAGAAAGGCTTTCAACAGGACCCTTAGATATAACACCACCTCGGGTAATTTCCTTTTCACCTGAAAATGGAAGTTTAGTTTCTGATATACTTGTAGTTTCTGCTGCTTTAGATGATGGTGCTGGTGTAGGACCAGATTTAGAAAAATCTTCTATAGTTGTGAAAGATACCTTGGGTAGACTTGTAGGAGGAATAAGGTGTAATAATGGAGTTGATACCCTTTATTGGACTTTTACTTCTTCTCTTCCATCAGGACAATATACTATAGAGGTAGTACCAGTAGATAAAAATGGAAATGTTGGCTCTTTGGCTACATCAACATTCATTATTGATAACACGCCTCCAGTAATCCAAAGTGTATATCCTGTTGGAAATGTAAATTCTGTTACTCAAATAAGGGTACAGTATCAAGATATAGGCTCAGGATTAGACTTTTGGGATAATTATCCACTAATGCCTGCAAAATCTCACATAAAGATGTATACTCCTGATGTTCCTTCCAAAGAAGTCACTCTCTTATTTGATAAGAATTTATCATCCTCTATTTATGCCATTGCTAATGTGCCAGCGGATGTTATTTCTAAGGATGGAAGATACGATCTTACCATATACTTAGTAGATAAAGCCGGAAATAATACTACTACTTATACGTATTTTGTAATTGATAGAACACCTCCAAAGATAATTAGTAGTACTTTACCTCAAACCTATGTGAATTATACTCTTTCACAGATTAAAATAACGGTTCAGGATGATACTACAGGTGTAAGTACATATACATTGAAGACCTTCTTAGAATTAAAAGATTCATTAGGAAACACTGTCCCATCTACCTTTACAATAAATGTTATAAATCCAAAAACAGCAGAGCTTATATTAAATATAGATCCTACATATAGTTGGCAAGAAGGAGAATATTATTTAACAATAAGGGTTTCTGACCTTTTAGATAATGTGCTTTTTGTCCCTCAAAAGTTTATTTTAGATACAACAGCACCTAACATTCTCTCTATTTCTCCAACTGGAAATGTAAGGAATGTAGATAAAGTTAGTGTGAAGTATTCTGAATTAGGTAGTGGAATAGATTTTACAAGATCAAAGGTTACTATTACTTTTCAAGGAGTTTCTACAGATACTTTATTTATTCCATCTGAATCTTCAGATACTGAACTTGTAGCAAGATTTGAAAGTAGCGTTTTTAGTCAAGATGGTACATATAACCTTGATGTGATTTTATATGATAATGCTGGAAATGCATCCACTTCCAATACAACCTTTATCTTAGATAGAAAGGGACCTATCGTAAAAGAAGTAAATCCTACAAGAAATTCCAAACTTCTTCTCGCTCCTCAGAGGGTATGGGCGGTTGTAGCAGATGAAACTATTGGTTTAGATCTTAATTTGGCTAAGACTAATATTAGTTTGATTGATCCTTACGGAAGTGCTGTTTCTGGAACCTATACTTATGAAAAGTCTTCTGATGATAAAACTGCAACTTTAACCCTTCAAATAAGTGGTTATACTTGGACTAACGGAGTATACACTGTAATAATTAAAGCTACTGATAAACTTGATAATTCAATTTCTGACACATATACTTTTACATTAGAACAGGTTGTACAAGAGATAGGAGATTTACTAATATCTCCAAAGGTATTTTCTCCAAGTAAAGGAACTCTTAGGATTGATTATCAATTCCAAGCAGTTTCAGGAAATATTCAAAGGGTAGATATTGAAATATATTCCCTTAATGGAGTGCTTGTAAAAAAATTGAGCTCAAAATCTTACAATACTACTCAAGCTCAAGATACTGTAGTTTGGGATGGAAAAGATAGTTTAGGAAAGCTGGTTCCAAATGGATACTATCTTGTTAAAGCAATAATTGTAGAGAGCAGTGGAGCAGTAAGAATTAAATTTAAAGGTTTTGTGGTTATTAAGTGAGGAGGTATATCATAAGAAAATTTATCTGGATTCTAATAGTAATTCTATTGGTATCTCCGTCCTTTGCCCAGATTTATGGCGCCTTTGCTTCCACAGGACCTTATGTGAGTCCGGATGTGCGTGCTCTTGGAATGGGAAATGCCTTTTGTGCTTTTGAGGGAGAAATAGTAGGATTGTTCTTTAATCCTGCAAGTATAGCTAAACTTTCAAACTCTCAATTTAACATTACTTATGGTTATTCCCCTCTAAGCTTAGAAAATTTTGGTTTTGGTACTTCCATGTATTTTTCCTCTTATGATTTGACCTTTGCTGTTCCTGATTTTGGGCTTTGGTCAAGTGGAGTTTTATTTGCTTCCTTATCTCCCTCTGAAGATTTAGGAGTTTTATATAAAGAGAATCAATTGGGATATATTATGGCAAAATCTTTGGATTTTATTGGTATAAAGGGTGTATCTTTGGGAGTAAGTCTTAAAAGATATTGGGTAGATTTACCTTCACCTTATAGGGCGGAAGGTTGGGGATTGGATCTTGGTATTTTATTGCGCCTCTTCTCAAGTTTTAAATTGGGTTTTTCTGCTCAAAATTTGCTCTCTAATATTGATTGGTACAATGGTGAGAGTAATACGAAGGAAGCTCTGTCTACTAATTTTAAGTTTGGAATTGCTTATCAGTCAAAAAAATTAAATGTTGCCTTTGATCTGGATTTTCCCTCCCTATATCCTCATGTAGGTATGGAATATTCCTTTGATCCTATATTGTTTAGGTTAGGTTGGAATATTGATTCTCCTACTATTGGTTTTGGGTTTAGAAGCCCAGATGGTAAGTGGAGAATAGATTATGCTCTTCTCTATTCCTTAGGAATAGGTGGAGTAAGTCATAAAGTAGGAATGCTAATGAATTTTTAAAAAAAAGGGGTGAGTAAATCTCACCCCTTTATTACTGCAAGAGGTTTCATCTGAGCAACTCTTAAGGATATTCCTGCATTATGTACCACATTTACTACATCAACAACATTTTTGTAAGCTTCAGATGCCTCTTCTACAATTGATTTTTTTGATGCAGCTCTTACAATGATGCCTCTTTCTAATAATTCTTTTTCTATATCACTTGCACTTCTGCCACTTCTTAACAATTCACTTCTACTTTGAGTTCTTCCTGCTCCATGACATGTGGAGCCGAAAGAGATTTCCATAGCTTTTGGAAGTCCAACAAGAAGAAAAGATGATCTTCCCATATCTCCAGGGATAATCACAGGCTGACCAATATCTTTATATTCCTCAGGAATTTCTGGATGACCTGAAGGAAAAGCCCTGGTGGCTCCTTTTCTATGTACTATTACTTCTTCTTTCTTCCCTTCCACTATATGTTCCTCTAATTTTGCTATATTGTGAGCCACATCGTAAACTAATTGTAAACCGAGTTTTTCTGCCCCCATTCTGAAGACCTTTTCCATAGTTTCTCTTACCCAGTGGGTTATCATTTGTCTATTTGCCCAGGCAAAGTTTGCTGCTGCACACATAGCTTGAAAGTAATCTTGACCTTCTGGGGATTCGAAAGGAGCACATGCAAGTTGTCTGTCTGGAACATTTATACCATATTTATTCATAGCGGAGTTCATCACCCTAATATAGTCTTCTGCTACCTGATGTCCAAGTCCACGTGATCCTGTATGGATCATTATAACTATCTGTCCTTCAAATATGCCAATTTTTTCTGCAATTTCAGGCTCAAAAACCCTACTTACTACCTGCACTTCTAAAAAGTGGTTTCCAGATCCTAAGGTTCCTAACTGAGATTCTCCTCTTTCTTTTGCCTTTTTTGAAACTTTATCTGGATTTGCATATCTAAGACAGCCACCTTCTTCTATTCTATTCAAATCTTCTTTCGAACCATAGCCCTTTTTTACAGCCCAACGAGCTCCATTTGCAAGAACTTCATCTAATTCCTTCCCTTTAATTCTCAATTCCCCTTCAGAACCAACTCCTGCAGGTATGGCATAGAATAATTCATCTACTAACTCTTTTATTTTGGGCTCTACTTCTTCCTTTGTTAGATTTGTTCTAATTAATCTAACGCCACAGTTAATATCATATCCAACTCCACCAGGAGATATTACTCCACCTTTTCTTCTCATGGCAGCAACGCCACCAATGGGAAATCCATATCCCCAGTGAATATCAGGCATGGCTAAAGATGCATAGATGATACCTGGCAGAGTTGCTACGTTTGCAACTTGTTCTGGTGACTGGTCTGATAGAATATCCTTTAGTAATTTTTCGTCTGCAAATATGATTCCAGGAACTCTCATTCCTGGCTTGTAATCTTCGGGAATCATGAACCTGTAGTCGTCGATTTTTATGATCTTCCCTTTCCATTCGTTGCCCATTTTTGTCACCTCCTTTATAATACGTGCTATGATTATTATACATGAAAATTATGGATAGTCTAAAAGGAGGATAAAGGGATGTTTTTTGAATTTACAGTATCTACAAATGCAAAAAGTGCTTTGGTGGATATAACATCAAAAGTAGAAGAGTGTATTTTAAAGAGCAATGTAAGAAATGGGGTCTGTTATATATTTGTTCCTCATACAACTGCAGGAGTAATAATTAATGAAAATTATGATCCATCAGTGAGTAAAGATATTTTGCAGGTATTAGAAAAACTTGTTCCTTGGATTGGAAATTATGCGCATATAGAGGGAAATTCTGCTGCACATATCAGAAGTTCCATATTAGGTAATACTACTTTTGTTTTGATCCAGGATGGTAGGATGAAGTTAGGAACTTGGCAAGGTATATTCTTAGCAGAATTTGATGGACCAAGAACAAGAAGGGTTTGGGTTGACATAATTGAGGATAAGATGTAAACTACATCCAAGAGAGCCGATGCCCTCTTAATTTTTTTTAGGAAGGAGGGAGATATATGGCTTGGTATTGGTGGTTAATAATAATCGTAGTAATAATCCTTCTCATTTGGTATTTCACAAAAGGAAAGAAGTAGTAGAATTTTTTGTTTTAAGGGGATAAGCTAATAAAGCTTATCCCCTTATCCTTGGGGGTGAGAAGAATGAAGCCTGCAATATTAGTAATTGATATGATTGTAGATTTTGTTACAGGTAAATTTGGTAATCCATATGCCCAAAAAATAGTTCCTGTAATAAAAGATTTGTTAGAGTTTTCAAGAAACAATAAAATTCCTATTTTTTATCTTACTGATTCCCATTCTCCTAATGATCCTGAGATATCTCTTTGGGGAGAGCATGCCATGGAAAATGATGAGGGAGCACAAATTATTGCAGATCTTTCTCCAAAAGAAGGGGATTATGTAATAAAAAAGAAAGTTTATAGTGGATTTTTTGGGACAGATTTAGAAAATAAGTTAAGAAACTTAGGTATTGATACTGTGGTTTTGACTGGGACAAGTACCCATATCTGTGTTCAGCACAATGCCTGTGATGCCTTCTATAGAGGTTTTAAGGTTATTGTGGTTTCTGATGCTGTAGCCTCTTTTGTTCCTGAGGAGCACGAGAGGGCATTGAAATATATGAAGGATATTTATGGTGCTGAGATAATTACATCAAAAGAAATAAAAGAAAGGATTATGAGAGGATGAGGGATTTTTTGATTGCAAAGCCTGAAGAGATTAAAAATGGTTTAGAAACAGATGCGTATTTTTTGCGTACTGAAGAGGTTTTGAATGGCTTAGGAAAGAATCCAAGAGTTGTTATGGAGCTTTTCACAAAATCTTTTCCTGATAGGAATTATTTATTTGGCATAGCTTTAGGTATATTTGAGGTAGCTAAGCTTTTAGAAGGTTTGCCTGTAGATGTTTATGCTATGGATGAAGGGGAGATATTTTTCCCCTATGAGCCGGTATTACAAATAATTGGAAATTATAGGGATTTTGCTCGTTATGAAACCTCTATTTTGGGTTTTGTCTCTTTTCTTTCTGGGATTGGTACGAAGTCAGTAAGGGTTAGAATATCTGCTGGCAATAAAAAAATTTATAGTTTCGGAACAAGAAGACAACATCCTTTTTTAGCTCCAGCTATTGAGTATGCTACCTATGTAACGGGTTTTGATGGAGTATCAAATGTACTTGGGGCAAAGTATATTGGGATATCCCCTGTAGGTACCATGCCCCATGCCTTGATACTTGTAATAGGGGATGAAAAAGAAGCCTTTTTGGCTTTTGATAAGTATGTAGATGAGAAAATACCAAGAATTGCCCTTGTAGATACCTACGGCTCGCCAACAGTGGAGGCATTAAACGCCTTAGAAGCTTTAGGAGATAAGCTAAAGGGGATTAGATTGGATAGTAAAGATTATGCATATCTTATAAGGGATATAAGATGGGAGTTTGAGAGGAGAGGCTTTAATGATATATTGATTTTTTTAAGTGGTGGTTTAGATGAGTATGAGGTAGAAAAATATAAAGATCTTGTGGATGCTTTTGGGGTTGGGACAAGAGTGGCTAATGCACCTTCTATTGATTTTGCCTTGAAGATTGTCGAGGTCGATGGAGAGCCAAGGGCAAAGTCAGGTAATATGCCTGGAAGAAAGCAGGTTTATCGGAATGAAAAATTTCAAGATGTAATTAGATTATATAATTCTTCCCCAGTTTCTGGTTTTACTCCTCTATTAAAACCTCTAATTAAAGAAGGGAAAATAGTTAGAGATTTTGAAAATCCTGATGTGATAAGGGAAAGAGTAATGAAGAATATCAATAGTTTGCCAGAAAACTTAAAAATTATTGTAGGAGGCAAAATTCCATCTATTTCTTTCAATCCTTGACGATTATTTTTATTTTTGTTAACATTACCTTTGTGTAAATTTTATGGCAAGGGAGAGGTATGAGCTATGAAAAGGACTTATCAGCCAAAAAAGCATCATAGACAAAGAGTTCATGGATTTTTAAGAAGAATGAGGACTCCTGGTGGCAGAAGAGTTTTAAAGAGACGTAGAGCCAAAGGAAGAAAGAGATTAGCTGTGTAATTGGGGAAGTATTCTTTTCCGAAGGATGAACGTTTAAAAAAGAAGGAAGATTTTAAAAGGATATTGAGGGAGGGAAAGGTTTACGCCCTTCCTCCTCTTATTGTTTATATTAGAAAAGGTGCTGAAAAGAGAAAGATTGGCATAAGTGTAAATAAAAAAGTTGGTTCAGCAGTTCTAAGAAATAGAATCAAGAGGCTTATTAGAGAGGTTTACAGGTTACACAGACCTTATTTACCAGAGGATATTGAAATGTTTGTAATAGTCAGGCGCAGTGAAAAGCCTATTGATAACTATTGGGAAATGGAAAGAATTCTTAGAAGTATTTGGAAAAATGCTAAGGTTCTAAAAGATGATGAGAAAAATAGCCATTAGCCTGATAAAGTTTTATAAAAATTTTATCTCTCCATTTCTACCCCGTTCTTGTAGATTTTATCCTACATGTTCTACTTATGCTCTAATTGCGATAGATAGATTTGGAGTAGTAAAAGGTGGTTTTTTAGCTATAAAAAGAATTTTAAGATGTCATCCTTTTAATCCTGGAGGCTATGATCCTGTACCCGAAGAATTTACAAAAATTAATATAAAATTTTTAAGGAGGAAAGATAAATGATACAGTTTTTGGTAGATATACTAAGATACATTTTGGAATTTTTTTATAATATCTCTGGAAATTATGGTATTGCTATTATTCTTCTTGTAGTTCTTGTTAGAATTATTCTTTATCCTTTAACTCATGCACAGCTTAGGGCTCTAATGCTTCAGCAAAAGATTCAACCAGAGATTAGGAAGTTACAGGAAAAATTTAAAGATGATCCACAAGCATTAAATAGAGAGATTATGCTTTTATATCAGCAGTATAAGATAAATCCAGCGATGGGATGTTTGCCTTTACTATTACAATTTCCTATTCTTATTGCTCTATACCAATTACTATTGCACTATAAATACGTAGTAACACCATCTTTTCTCTGGATGTCGGACCTAACTAAGCCTGATATAATCTTGTTAATTTTAATGGGAGTTACTCAGTATTTTTCAGGAAAATTATCCTCTATCTCCATGGATCCTCAGTCTAAAAAACAGCAAGAAATTAATAACATAATAATGTCAGTTCTTTTTACAGGTATGTTTTACTTTTTCAATATTCCTGCAGGTGTAATGCTTTATTGGTTAGTTTCTAATTTATTCCAGTTATTACAGCAATATGTGGTATTAAAGCTTCATTTTGGAGGATAAATTATGAAAGAGGTGGAAACAGAGGGAAAAACCTTACAGGATGCTTTAAGAAAAGCCCAAATTATTCTCGAGGTGCCCTTAGAAGAGATAGAGTATAAAATTTTAGAGGTGGGGAGAGAAGGAATTTTAGGAGTGGGAGCGAAACCATATAGGATTTTTGCATGGGTGAAAAAGAAGGAAGAAGAATCATTGATTGAATTTGTAAAAAATCTTCTAAAAAAGATGAATATTAAAGCAAAGGTAAATAGTCACAAAAAAGATTTTTTATTAGTAAGTATTGAAGGAGAAAATTTAGGAAGATTAATAGGATATAATGGAAAGAATTTATCAGCTTTTGAGCTTATATTAAGGATATATGCTCAAAGAATTGGTATCAAAGAAAAAGTGGTTTTAGATATTGATCATTATAAAGAAAGAAGAGAAGCTTATCTTGTAAATTTGGCTAATAAATTAGCTAAAAAGGTAGAAGAGAAAAAAGAACCAATATCTCTGAGACCTCTTCCTGCACGGGAAAGAAGAATTATTCATTTGGCTCTCCAAAATAATCCAAAAGTATATACATACAGTGTAGGGGAAGAACCTAATAGATACGTTGTAATTGCACCTAAAGAAGGGCTATGAAAAAATATTTAGAAGATGATATAGTTGCTATATCTACTCCTTTGGGACATAGCGGAATTGGTGTTGTACGTCTTAGTGGACCAAATGTGATATCTCTTTTGAAAAAGGTATTTATACCTTTTAAGAAGAAGGATATAGAAAAGGTACCATCTCATACTCTTCATTATGGAAAAATTGTGGATGGAGAAAGAGTTATAGATGAGGTAATGGTTGCAATACTAAGGGCACCTAAAACATACACTAAAGAAGATATGGTAGAGATTTATGCTCATGGATCCCCTTTAATTCTCCGTGAGATTGTTACTCTGTTTCAAAAATTGGGTGCTCGTTTGGCGGATAGGGGGGAGTTTACTAAGAGAGCTTTTCTTAATGGTAGAATTGATCTATTACAGGCAGAAGGAGTTTTGGATCTCATATATGCAAGGAGCAATAAGGTTTTGGATTTTGCCTTGAAAAAATTAGAGGGAGACTTTTCTAAAAGGTTGAAAACTTTGAAGGATAAGATTGAAAGAGTGCGAATTTTTTTAGAAGCAGTTTTAGATTTTCCAGAGGACGTTAGTGATTTAGAAAAAGAAAAATGGAAAGATATGATAAGGGAAATCTCTCAAGATGTGAAATATCTTATAGAAAAGTCGGAAAAAGGTGAATGGCTCAGGGGAGGGTATAAGATTATACTTGTTGGTAGACCAAATGTAGGAAAGTCAAGTCTGTTCAATGCACTTATGAGAGAAGAAAGGGTTATTGTAAGTCCGTATCCTGGAACTACAAGGGATTATATCGAGGGAGAGCTCATTCTTTCAGGTTTTATTGTAAAACTTTATGATACGGCGGGATTAAGGGAACCAAAGGATGAGATAGAAGCTTTAGGAATAGAAAAAACAAAGGAATTGATTCATCAAGCGAATTTGATATTCTTCTTAATAGATAATTCAGAGGGTGTACTATTAGAGGATATCAGGTTATATGAACAAATAAAAAGTATAAATAATAAGATTGTTTTAGTTATTAATAAAATGGATCTACCATCGAAGATAAATGAAAAAGAGATAAGAGAAAAGTTTAGAGATGTTATGGGTATTTTACATATTTCTACATATACTAAGGAGGGGCTTGATAAATTAGAGGATTTTATTCTTTCAAGTATAGAGAAGGAAGAATTAGAAGATGTCATTTTTCTAAATATTCATCATCAAACCCTATTGAAATCTACCTATGAGTTACTTACTGAGTCTTTAGAAATATTAAATTGGAGTTTTGGAGGGTATGATATTATAGCGGAAAATTTATATGAAGCGGAGAAGCTAATAGGAAATATTTTGGGAGAGGAAACCTCTATAGATATTGTGGATAAAATCTTTGAGAATTTTTGTGTAGGAAAATAAGGAGGTCATTATGGGAAGTTTTTGGGCATTTATTTTAGGCATGGTGCAAGGTATTACTGAGTTTTTACCTATTAGTAGTACCGCACATCTTATTATTATACCTTACTTATTTAGGATTCCAGATCTTGGGCTTTCTTTTGATGTTGCTCTTCATTTAGGGACTATTTTAGCAATCTTAATTTATTTCTTTAGAGATTGGTTGGATATGATTCTTGCAATTTTTAAAGGTGGAGAAAAAAGGAGATTATTTTTTTATCTAATTATTGCTACTATACCAGCAGGAATATTTGGAATTATATTAGATCCTATAACAGAGAAGATTGCTCAACCGCAGTCATATCCTTTTGCAATTCCTATTATATGTATTGGTCTTATAAGTTTTGGAATAATCTTTTTACTTTTTGAAAGAGGAACTGAAAAATCTTTGAAAATTACTGATTTAAATATAGTAAAAGCTCTTACTATTGGCTTTTGGCAAGTCTTTGCTTTATTTCCTGGAGTATCAAGGTCTGGCTCTACAATCTCAGGAGGTTTATTTGTTGGATTGAGAAGAGAGGAATCTGCGCGATTTTCCTTTTTGTTATCTCTTCCTACTCTTTTAGGCGCCCTTCTATTAAAAAGTTATCAAGTATATAAAGGGCATGTGAGTTTGGACCTATCAATAACTTTGTTAGGAATAATTTCCGCATTTATTTTTGGTATTTTAAGTATTAAATTCTTACTTTCATATCTTAAGAGAAATAGTTTAAGGATTTTTGCCTATTATAGATTTATTCTTGCTATTTTTCTGTTAATAATATATTTTTTAAGATGATTTAGTATAGGAGTTCTTCAAGGGGAAAAGGAATCTTGTTTTTATTTTTAAGTAAGAAGTCTCTATTTTTCCTGTCTTTATATTGCACTAATGCCCTTTGTAATCTTCTTTCTTCCTGACTTTTCGCTACATATATTTTTTCCTTTCTGAAGGGGTGGAGTTCGGTATAGAAGGCACAAGAGGCAGGAGTAAGAGGAAGTGGTGTGTAGTCCTGAATCTGTTCTAAATAGTGTCCCAAACTTTTGACATACATAGCTAAGGACCAAGCGGATTTTAGATCTGCTCCAGGATGTGAAGAAATGAAGTATGGTATTATATAAAGTTCCTTTTTTTGTCTTTTTAATTCCTCATTGAATAAAGCTACGAACTTTTCATAGATCTCAAATTTGGGTTTTCTCATTATTTCTAAGACTTTGTTGTCTACATGCTCTGGAGCTACAGACAAGTGACCACCTATATAACCCTCTCTTATTATCTCTCTAATATAATATGGATCTTTTAAGGCTAAGTCGTATCTGATTCCAGAGGCAATAAATACATGTTTTACTTTTGGTATATTTTTTACATCTTTAAGAAGCTTTAGTTGTTTCGAAAAATCTATAATAAGGTTAGGACAAATATCAGGATAAAGACAGTCTCTATAAGGACATGAACCAGGAATTTTATAGATTTTACAAGACAATCCATACATATTAGCAGTGGGACCACCTATATCTGTTATTGTTCCTCTAAAAAATGGTTGGGATACAAGCCATTTAATTTCTCTCATTATAGACTCTTCACTTCTTTCTATTACTTGCCAGCCTTGATGTAAATTTAAAGAGCAAAAAGTACAACTTCCAAAACAACCTCTATGGGATGTTATGGAGGTTTGAACAGTCTTTAATGCTGGAATCTCATCTCTATATGAAGGATGGGCTTTTCTTGTGAAAGGCAAGGAATATATGTAATCTAAGTCTTTTGATGTATAAATAGGTGGAGGATTTTGGATAATTAATCTTTTACCATCCTTTTGAATTAATCTTTTCCCTAATTTTAAACCTTTTATTAGTAAGTTTTGGAATTCGTGGTATTTTTCCTTGCTTTCCTCAACTTCTTCAAAGGAGGGAAGAATTATATAATTCTCATCTCGAATGAAATTTTTAAATTCTTTTTCATTTATAGAGAATACAATTCCAGGTATTTCAAATATTTCTTCCCAGCATGCTCCCTTTGCTAAAGCTTTAGCTATCTCAATTATTTGTTTCTCTCCCATTCCATAAACTAATATCTTGGCTCTTGATTCCAATAATATGGAATGTCTTATCCTATCCTCCCAAAAATCATAATGGGAAAATCTTCTAAGACTTGCCTCGATTCCTCCTAATATTATTGGTATGTCTGGATATAATTCATGAACTATATTGGAATAAACTAAGGTAGCTCTATCAGGTCTTTTTCCGGCTGCTCCTCCTTCAGAATAGGCATCTTCTCGCCTTCTAATTTTATTAGGAGTATAATTAGCTACCATAGAATCAAGAGAACCAGCAGTTATACCAAAAAATAGTTTAGGTTTCCCTAATACTTTAAAACTTTCTTTTTCTCTCCAATTTGGTTGAGGTATAATACCTACCTTAAAACCATTCTTTTCTAAGATTCTTGCAATAATAGCGGTGCCAAAGGAGGGGTGGTCAACATAAGCATCGCCTGATATCAAGATGATATCTAAGCTTTCCCATCCTTTTTTCTTTACTTCAAAAAAATTTATAGGAATAAAATCAAAACTCACAATTACAGTCCTTATCCTCGCTGGTTTCTAACTGTATAGTAGAATGAATTATTCCTAAATTTTCTCTTAAAATGCTATTTATACGACCATATATCTTTTCTGCCTTTGATAATTCCTGATCTTTTACGACTACATGAGCGGATAGTAATATTTCTTTACTTCCAATTTGCCAAAGATGAATGTGATGAACATCTTTAACTCCCTCAATTTCTAATATTTTCCTTTTTACATCCTCTATGTCTAAATTATATGGTACGCCCTCTAAGAGAATATGGATAGACTCCTTTAATAATTCATAGCTTCCAAATAAGACAAAAATTGCAATAACTATGGATATGATTGTATCTGCTATATAAAGATTTTTCCATAGAATAAGAATTGAGGATAAAATTACACCTACAGAAGACAAACTATCAGAAACTAAATGCAAAAAAGCACTTTTAATATTAAGGTTCTCGTGACTCTCCTCGTGCAATAACATTGCACCTAATATATTGCCAATTAATCCAATTATAGCAACAATCAAAGTGGGAACCCCTAATACCTCATGGGGGGTTCTTAATCTTTTATAAGCTTCAAAGAGTAGATAAAAGAATACTCCCAAAAGCATGATTCCGTTAATAAAAGCGGATATAATTTCTACTCTTTTGAAGCCATATGAGTGCTTTATATCACTTTTCTTATTAGATGCAATTTTATTTGCGATATAACTTATAAAAAGAGAGAAAAAATCATTTATGTTATGTAGAGCATCACTTATCAAAGCAAGGCTTCCAGAAAAAATTCCTGCTATTATTTGAGCTAATGCAATTATGACATTTAATATCATAGCCCAAAATATATTGTTACTCATATCTTCACCTCTAAATAAAAATTTATGAAAAAATTTATGATATTCTACATTATTTAAGAGGGTAAATAAAGATACTTGTCTAATACTAAGATTAAAAAGTTCAGAAGCTTTTTTGTTAGAGATGAAGCCATCTAAAGCCATTTGAATTAATCTTGTTCTTTCGAACTCCTTTCATAATAGTGACATTATCTCAAATCTATTACAGGTGACAATATCACAAAACTATAACAAAGATAAAATTTATACTTGAACTTTATTGAAATATTAAATATAATTATTATTGTTTGTTACAAAAATAAATTTTTAGGAGGTATTGATATGAAATTCCCTAAAGGGGAAACTATATATAAAGAGACCCCTTCAGAGTTATTAAACCTTAAAGAACTTATAGCATGGATTCGTTCTAAAAAATTTTATGGTATTCTAAGAGGTATAGTTTCGGAATATGAGACAGAAATACTGATAACAAATGGTAAACTTAGAAAAGCTTTTACCTACCATCAGGGGGAGCTGATACTTTCTGATGAGGATGCTATAAATATGTTTGTTACAGATGCATTGGCAAGGAATTCAAAAATCTCTTTATGCTCTCTTGATTCAAAAATCACAAAAGTACTTCTTGTTTCACTATTCACTTCTCCTAAAATTCATGATAAAGAGATATCTTTATTTGTCCCCTCAAAGCTTTTAGAGGATTGTATTAAAAAAAATACCATCTCTCAACTTTCTATTTTATTTTCTAAAGATAAATATCACTTTTTATTTGAGGGCGGAGAGCTTTTAGGTTATTATGAAGAAGGAGAAGGTATGCTAAAGTTGGATCCAGAGTATAAAGTTTTTAATGAACTCTTAAATAGAGGGGAGGGATTTTTAAGATTTTATCAAATAACTGAGGAAGATTTTGAAAATCTTAAATTACCATCTTTAAAATTTGGAGTAATTGAAGAAGAAATGGATAAAATTTATGATGTTTTACTTTCTTATATGAACTTCCTGTTGGACTTTTATTCTCAGCATGGACTTAGTAATGGGACAATAGAAGGCTATATTAAAAATACGAATCCTTTTGGAGAATCCTTAGTATTTTACAACAAAAAGTTTATACTTAAAGAAATTCATGAGATAGGCTGGAACGAGTTTGTTGAATATTTTGTGTCATTTATAAAAATGCTAAACGTAGAGATTGCAAAATACTGGGGAAAGAAGGTGACAGTTCAAAAATATCAGCAAGTTTATAAAACTTTTTTTGAAAAATATAAAAATGAACCAGAAATCTTAAAAATTTTAGAGGATTTGAGTCCAGAAAAATTAGAATTTGAGGAGGGAGATCATGAGTAAATTCTTAGAAAAAGTAGAGGTTATATTTATTATTCTTTCTTTGATAGTCTTCTTCTCATTTCTTATCTCTACATACTATCCCCAATTAATTAAGCTTGCCCCAATCTCCTATGTGATTGCAGAAATCATATCTTCACTATTAGCTGTAATCACATTTTCCTTTGTTGACAGGAATTGGAGAGGATGGTTAGGCTGGTTTTTCATAGTTTTAGGAATAGCTTTTTTTATTATTGGTGACATTATCTGGTTCTATTACCCAATCTTTTTATCTCAAGAAGCTCCCTTTCCAGGAATTGCAGAGCTTTTTTATGTACTCTTTTATGTGCCAATTGTAATAGCTTTAGTTTACTTTATTAAATGGATAAACGTTGCCCTTTCTTCTACAGAGAAATTTTTGATAGCCATTATAGCAGTAATTTTATTAATAGGGGTAATGTACGTTGGAGTTGTTCCTACTTTCTTTGATAAAGAACAAACTTTTTTGGAGAAATTTTTAAATTCTTTCTATATCCTTGGAGATTTTGTTCTCTTAACTTTATCTCTAATATTAACTATACAACTTTGGGGAGGAATTAGAGCTCAAAATTTAATTTTCTTTGTCATTGGGGCTTCCTTACACTCCCTTGGTGACATAATATTTTCTTACCTTTTTAAAGCATATGGACTAACAAATTTAGTAGATGTTATGTTTGTTGCTTGTATACTTTTTATTTCCTATTCCGTCATACGTGAAAGCAGATTACATATTAAGTAAAAACAAGATTTTTATGTAGAACAAGAGGGAGATGGTTAAAAGAATTGTGCTTATGATTTAGGATGATTAAAAATGATTACAGAGCAAGGGAAAATTATTTTTGACATCCAAATGAAATTATGCTACAATTCCTTACTGTTGAAGATGGTTAGAGGTTTTTGTTTTTTAAAAGAATGTAGGGTTCAGAAAAGACCTAAGTTTTTAGGATGCTTAGGTCTTTTTATTTTCCCGGGAAAGAGAGGTGAAGGTTACCGAGGTACCGTAGATTTTAGCTTAAATTATTCTCTTTTAGGGTTTCGAGGGTTTCCCCAAAAAGCTCTCAAATCTAAAAAATTTTCCAGAGGTGAAAAATGAGCAAGACTTTGTATGTTGGAAACCTTCCTTGGTCTACCACCGAGGAGGAACTAAAAAATATATTTTCTAATTATGGTAATGTAATATCTGCAAGAATTATCTCTGATAAGAATACAGGAAGATCTCGGGGCTTTGGCTTTGTAGAGGTAGAAGATAATTCTGCAGAAAAAATGATCTCTGCTTTAAATGGTTCTGAAGTTAAAGGGAGAAAGATTGTAGTAAACGAGGCAAAGCCAAGAGCTGAAAAACCAAGGGAGAGAAGACCTCGTTCATAAAATATTTAACTGTGATATAATTTAAAATGAAAAATAAGACCCCTCGATAAGAGGGGTCCTTTATTGAAAGGGAGGAAATAGGTTTGCGAAAGTTAAAAATATTCTTAATAGGAGTTGGAATACTACTAATATTATTAGTTATTGTAGGTATTGGTGGTTACTATTATATTCAAAATAGTTACAATTATAAACCAAGTAAATCTTTTCCATCTTTAGATCCTATTGAGATTACAGATCTTGTTTTAGGTAAGCAGGATCGTATTAATATTCTGTTCTTCGGAGTAGACGAGAGAAGTTATGATATTGGAAGGTCTGATACGATTATTTTTATATCTTTAAATCTAAAGGATAAACATGTAGATCTTTTATCAATACCAAGGGATTCGAGGGTTATAATCCCTGGGAGAGGATATGATAAGATCAATCATGCTTATCATTATGGTGGGGTGGATTTAGCAGTAAAAACAGTAGAGGAATTTTTGGGAGTTCCAATAAACTATTATGCAAAGATGAATTTTCAACAGTTTGAGAAACTAATTGATGCTATTGGTGGTGTTGAAATTGAGGTTGAGAAGCCCATGTACTATACAGATAGAACTGATAAATTTTATGTGAGATTGACGCCTGGAAAACATCACTTAAATGGGAAAGAAGCTTTAGGATATGTTAGATTTAGGCATGATCCTTTAGGCGATTTGGGAAGAATAGAAAGACAACAAAAATTTTTAAAAGCTCTTTATAACCAGTTGAAATCTAAGATAACCTTAACAGATCTTCCTAAATATATAAATTTGGTGGGCTCAACCATAGAAACAAATATGTCTTTTTATGAGGCTTTATATTTGGCTTCAAGATTTTGGGGGATTGAAGAGGAAAATATAAAAATGTATACGATGCCAGGAGTGTCAGAAAATATTAATGGAATAAGTTATGTTATACCTGACTTGAAGGCTATAGAGGATTTGAAAAAGTCAATTTTTGAAGAGAAAAATGAAAAATCATAGGAGGTGATGGTTTGGATAGTAAAGAGAAGGCTTTTTTAGTGGCTCGTTTGATTATAAGCAAGAAGGGTGATGATGTAGTTATTTTAGACGTAACAAATATTTCTGGGATAACAGATTTTTTTGTGATTTGCACAGGATCATCTCCTACACAAAGAAAAGCTATTCAAAGAGTTATAGAGGAAGAAATGGACAAATTAGGTTTTAAACCAAGAGGAATTGAGGGAAAGGAAGGTAGTGGTTGGCTATTATTGGACTATAATGACTTTATAGTCCATATTTTTTCACCAAAGGCAAGGGATTTTTATAAGATTGAGGAATTATATCAAAAGGCCCCTCAATATAGAGAGTTTTAATGTTAGATATACCCATAGATTGGGAGAGAACAAAAGAGTCTATATTTAATAAAAAGGGTCTAGTGGTAGTATTAGGGGTTCCAAATGTTGGTAAAAGTTCTTTTATTTATTATCTTTCAAAAGAAGCTTTAAAGTGTAATATAAAGGTTGCTATTATAAATAGCGATTTGGGTCAGAGCGAGTTAGGTATTCCAACCACTGTTAGTCTTAGCATTCCAGAAAGAGAATTTTATAATTTTGATGAACTTCCCATTAACGATTGGTATTTTGTTGGGGCAATTTCACCAGTAGGGCATCTTTTGCCTCTCATAGTTGGAGTTAAGAAGTTGGTAGAGAGGGCAAAACTTTTTAATTGTGAGCTTATATTAGTTAATACTTGTGGATTAATATTAGGTAAATTGGGAAATGTTTTAAAATACTATAAATTAAGTCTATTAGAGCCTGATCATATAGTTCTAATTAGAAAAGATAGGGAATTAGAAAGTTTCATCAAAATTCTTCATAGATTAACTAAAAATTTTTATGTGATATCTCAAAGTAGAATGGCAAGAGAAAGATCTTGGGAGGAAAGAAAAAGTTTCAGGCAAAAAAAGTTTCGAAATTATTTTGCTCATGCAGAATTTTTAGAATTACCTACTTTTTTATTACATTCTATAGGTAAATTCATAGATAGGACAAAAAAACAAATCTATGAAAATAGATTAGTAGCTCTTTTAGATGAAAAAGAAAATCTGTTAGGTTTAGGTATCATTAAGGATATAAACTTTGAGCAAAATTCCATTATAGTTTTTACTCCATTTAAAGTAAGGGAGAAGATAAGAAGAATTGAGCTTGGAGATTTGTATCTTTCCTTGGAAGGTGAGGAGCTTAGAAGAAGTGCTCCTCACCTATAATGTTTATATTCTTGGAAGATCTTTTAAGGCTGATTCTACTTTTTCTTTTGGATAAGAATAGTTCTCCAACTTTCCAGCAAAATATTGATCATAGGCAGAGAGATCAAAGAATCCATGTCCGCTTAGGTTGAATAATATAACTCTCCTTTCTCCTTTTTCTTTTGCATCTAAGGCTTCATCTATTACTGCCTTTATTGCATGAGCAGACTCTGGGGCAGGGATTATACCTTCTGTTCTTGCAAAAATTACTCCTGCTTCAAAAATTGAAAGTTGAGGATAAGCTCTTGCTTCAATATATCCATGATGGTATAAAGCACTTACTATTGGAGCCATTCCATGATATCTCAGTCCTCCTGCGTGTATTCCAGGTGGTACAAAATTATGTCCTAAAGTATACATCTTTAAAAGGGGAGTTTGTTTAGCTGTATCTCCAAAGTCATAAGCATAAATTCCCTTTGTAAGACTTGGACAAGATTCTGGCTCTACCGCAATAAACCTTATCTTTTTACCTTTGAATTTTTCTCTTAAGAATGGAAAGGATAACCCTGCAAAATTGCTACCTCCTCCTACACATCCAATTACTACATCTGGAAACTCATTGGCCATCTCCATTTGTAATAGGGCTTCTTCTCCTATTATGGTTTGATGAAGTAAGACATGATTTAGAACACTTCCCAAGGAATATTTTGTATCATCTCTCTTTACTGCATCTTCTACAGCCTCACTTATGGCGATTCCCAAGGACCCTGGTGATTCTGGATCTTGCTCTAAAATTTTTCTTCCTGCTTCTGTATCTTTACTTGGACTTGGCACAACTTTTGCTCCCCAGGTTTCCATCAATGATCTTCTATATGGTTTTTGATAGTAGCTAACTTTAACCATATAAACCTTACACTCAAGTTTGAAGAAATTACATGCCATGGCTAAAGCGGAACCCCATTGTCCAGCTCCTGTTTCTGTAGTTAGCCTCTTTATCCCTTCTATCTTATTAAAATAAGCTTGGGCAACTGCAGTGTTTGGTTTATGGCTTCCTGGAGGGCTTACTCCTTCATATTTATAGTAAATATGAGCAGGAGTATCCAAATATTTTTCCAAGTTTAATGCTCTATAAAGTGGCGTTGGTCTCCATAATTTGTAAATTTCTAAGACCTCATTGGGAATGGGGATATATCTTTCCTGACTTACTTCCTGCTGAATGAGGGACATGGGAAAGATAGGAGATAAGTCTTCTGGTTTTGCTGGTTTCCCAGTAGCAGGATGTAATACAGGAGGTATTGGGAAAGGAAGGTCCGCAAGAATGTTGTACCATTCTTTAGGAATCTTTTCTTCCTCCAGATTAAACTTTCTTCTCATCACATTGCTCCTCCTTTCATATTTTTATAAATAAAAAAGCCCTCTCATCCCTGTAAAGGACGAGAGGGCTTTCCTCTCGTGGTGCCACCTTATTTAGGTCTTAAGACCTCACTCTTTTTGGGTACGGGAGATAATCTCCGATACCCTTTGCCCTGATAACGGTGGCATCTTCCGGTGGAGCCTACTCAAGGGTTATTCCCTTTTTCGGTCCACAGCTCCCGGGCCCATTCACCACCTGCAGAATAGCTGGCTCACACCTTTACCCAGCCTCTCTGAATTCTGCGAACAGTGGCTACTACTCCCGTTCATAGCCTTTTTCATTGGGAATATTTTATAACAAAGATTTTTAAGATGCAATAATTTTTTGACATATAAATTTTTAAGTTTTATAATATAGCTACACCCCCCTCCTTGTTGGGCGGCTGGAGTAAATAAACCTAATCCAGCCGCCCCTTTTTATTGGTGAAAATAGTGGAGTAAAAAATTTTAATATTTTAATGTATAGTCAATGAAGAATTTGGAATTATTAAATGGTAATAACAAAGAGATAAGAAGTAAATTATTGAAATTAGCAATTCCTGTGCTAATCGAGAACTTATTCCAATTATTATTTAGTTTTGTTGATATGTTTTTTGTAGGTTTTTTAGGAAACATTGCTCTCTCTGCGGTAGGATTGGGAGGACAGATTGTAAATATTTTTGTTGCTATTTTAGCTTCATTAACGACTGGTACTTTGGTAACTGTTGCTCATAGTGTAGGTGCAAAAGATTACAAATCTGCACAGGAATATTTGGGAAACTCTCTTACTTTAGGACTTATTGTATCCATTATATTGTTCATCTTTGGAGCTTTTCTTGTTGAGCCTTTTTTGTTTATTTTAGGTACTAAAGGGGAGTTAACAGCACAAACCTCAAGCTATTTAAAGTTTATATTAATTCCAGGTTTTTTAATTGTTTTCATACCTATCATTTCTTCAGCTCTGAGGGGTGCTGGGGATACAAAAACGCCTTTATACGTTACCATGGTAGCTAATATACTAAATATTTTTGGGGATTATGTTTTAGTTTTTGGGAAATTAGGAATGCCAGCTATGGGAGTTGCTGGAGCTGCCTTAGCTACTTCCCTCTCAAGATTTATAGCTCTTATGTACCTCTTTTATGTTTTGTATAAAAGAGATCATTTTTTTAAATTTCAAATAAAATATTTCTTTGAGTATAGAAAAGAAAAAATGCTCCATATATTGAGGATTGGTATCCCTACTTCTTTGGAGCAATTATTCTTTTCTGTTGGCGCCCTTATTTATGCTACTATTGTTCTTAGGTTAGGTACAAAGGCTTATGCAGCTCATAGAATTGCTTTAAATGTTGAATCACTATCTTTTCAACCTGGTTTTGCCTTTGGAGTTTCTGCTACTACCTTGGTAGGACGGTTTAGAGGAGCAAGAGAAGATGATAATGCCTTTAAGGCGGCAATAGAATCTTGGAAGATGGCATTATTATTTATGAGTAGTGTTGGGGTTTTATTATTTTTATTTCCTCAATATTTAGTAAAGATATTCAGTAGGGAGAAAGACGTTATTAATATGGCAGTTACAGCATTAAGGATTATAGCTTTTATACAACCATTACTTGCAACCAATAATGTTATGTCAGGAGCTTTAAGAGGTGCTGGAATGACAAAACTTCCTATGATCTCAAATAGCTTAGGAATGTGGCTTATTAGAATACCTTCTGCTTATCTTTTTATAAATGTGTGGAAAATTGGTTTTCCAGGAGCATGGATAGCAATGGCAATGGATATATCTTGTAAAGCAATGATTAATTTCTATTTCTTTGTTATAAAAAGATCTTGGAAAAATGTTTTTGTTAAAATATCTACGTATAGAACATGATGCTAAAGATATTAGATTTACCTTGTGTAAAATATAAAAAGGCTTGGGATCTCCAATTATATTTACATTCTTTAAGAAAGGAAGATAAAATACCTGATGTCCTAATTCTTTTGGAGCATCATCCTGTTATAACCTTGGGAAGATTTGGAAAGGAAGAAAACCTACTAAAGTCTATTGAAGAACTAAATAGGTTAGGTATTGATTTTTATAGGATTGAAAGAGGTGGAGATATTACCTACCATGGTCCTGGACAGTTGGTCGGTTATTTTAGTTTTAAAATAAATAAGGTGAAAGAATTTATATATAAAATTGAGAGATCAATTCAAGAACTTTTAAGAAAATATGGTATAAATTCAGAAATTATAAAGGAATATCCGGGAGTTTGGGTGGGAAATAGGAAAATATGTGCAATAGGATTAGCAGTGAAAAATCATGTGTCGTTACATGGATTTGCCTTGAATGTTAATAATGATCTTCAACCATTTTCTTATATAATTCCTTGTGGATTAAAGGATAAAGAGGTCACTTCTATGCTAAAGGAATTAAAAATCCCTCTTCACCTTTATGAGGTAAAGAGGGATTTTATAAATGTCTTTACAACAATATTTGGTTTTGAGGAATTTCAAGTTATAAAGATTTCCGAGGAAATGATTGACCAAAACCCCGATAAGCTCTTGGAGGTCCTATTATCTCCATGAGAGCTATTATTTCTGGTAGTTTTTCTACCAAATCTTTTTCGATAGAGAATTCCTCTTGTTCTACTTTTTGAGGGATATTTTCTTTTTTCGTCTTTTTCGGCTCCTCTAAAATCTTTTTGGGTTCTTCATATTTTACTATAGGTTTTTCCTTTATTAATTCAGGTTCTTCTTTTGTAACAGGAACCTCAATTGGTTTTATTCTTCTTGGTCTTTTTCCTTTGGATTCCATTAAACCGGAAATTATACCAGAAGCTATTATAAAAATTATATATAAGATTATTATCCAATCCATTATTGTTTACCCTCTTCTGGTTTCTTTGTTATTTGTGAGATCGCCTCTCTCATGGCAGTATCCGCCATTATATTTTTTAAGGTATAGTAATCTAAAACGCCAATTTTACCTTCTCTTAAAGCTTGAGCTATAGCAAGAGGTATTTCTCTTTCAGCCTCTGTTACTTTTGCACGCATTTCTTGAGTTAGGGCTTTCATTTCTTGTTCTCTTGCAATAGCAAGAGCGCGTCTACTCTCTGCTTGAGCTTGTGCAATTCTCATATCTGCTTCTGCCTGATCACTTTTTAGTCTTGCACCTACGTTACTTCCAACATCTACATCCGCTATATCGATAGAAACAATCTCAAAGGCAGTTCCTGCATCTAATCCCTTTGCTAAGACGGTTCTTGATATACTATCAGGATTCTCTAAAACCTCTTTATAGCTTTCTGCAGAACCAATAGTCGTTACTATTCCCTCTCCAACTCTTGCAATTATGGTTGCCTCTCCTGCTCCTCCTACAAGCCTTTCAATATTTGCTCTTACAGTAACTCTTGCTTTTGCCTTTAGCTCAATTCCATCCTTTGCTACTGCAGCTACAACAGGAGTCTCTATAACTTTTGGGTTCACACTCATTTGTACTGCTTCTAACACATCTCTTCCTGCTAAATCAATAGCTGCTGCCTTCTCAAAAGTTAATGGTATTCCTGCTCTTTGAGCAGCAATAAGGGCATTTACTACTCTATCAACATTTCCACCAGCCAGATAATGGGCTTCTAATTTATCTAAGGTTACCTCACTTAGCCCTGCCTTGTGGGCTTTTATCATGGAATTAATTATTATTGATGGAGGCACTCTTCTAAGCCTCATGCCAATAAGATCGAAGATTCTTATTTTAACACCTGCTGCAAGAGCGGAGATCCAAAGCCCTAAAGGTACAAAAGAAAAGAAAATAGAGAGAAGAACTATTACAAGTATGAAAATTACGATTCCATAGATTAAACTCATAACTAAACCCTCCTCACAAAAATTTTATTCCCCTCCACTTTTACCACAACAACCTCCGTTTCTGGAGGTAAATATTCTGAAACAGTATACACCTCTAATTTTTCCCCTTCAATCTCTGCAAAACCTGTAGGTCTTAACATAGTTAAAGTTTTACCCCTTTTGCCTATTAAATCAGTTCTCTCTTTTACTGCTATATAGCCTTGATCTTTCTTTTGTTCTTGAGTAAGTCCTAATTTTTTCCAAGCGGAGCTTTTAGGTAAGTAGATGATTAGAAATATAATTAGTGAAGTAATAGTGAAAAGAGCCATTAACATGGCTTGTAATATATTTGTGGTTCCACTTAAAAGCCAAAAAATACTGAAAAATACTGCTGCACTTCCCGATATTCCTGCTATGCCAAAACCAGGAGTATGCATCTCAATGAAAAGTAGTATCAATCCTAAGATAAATAAAATTAAAGGTTCAAAACCTGCAAGCCCAGCTAAAATATGTCCTCCAAAGAATAAACCCAGACAAATTAGTGCTAAAGCTTCGGGAAAACCAAGACCTGGAGTAAAAATTGCTACATATAAACTTAACATACCAATAGTAAGTATTATGCTTGATACTGTAGGATCTGTTATAAATCTTACTAAATTTTCAGACCAGGTTGGATGTAAGTTTTTAACTGCAAAATTATCTAATTGAAATCCTTTTAATACTTCATTTATGTCCTTTGCTATAATATCAGCATATTTATATTTTTTAGCTTCTTCTGCAGATAGTGAAAGAATTTCTCCCTCTTTTTTAATACCAGGAATTACAATATTTTTATCCACCATTCCTCCAGCTATTTTGGGGTTTCTTTTTCTTCTTTCCGCAGTACTTTCAAACTCAGATTTTAAAGCTGATATAGTTTTCTCATCTGCAGGTCTTGGTTCTGCAGCACCAATACTTCCACTGGGAGATATGGCTATTTTTTCACAAGCTATTGCGATAAGGGCACCAACAGACCAGGCTCTTTCCTTTATAAATGCAATAGTGGTTACAGGCGTATTTAATATGGCATCCCTAATCCTAACTGCAGCATCTACTCTGCCTCCAAAAGTATCAATTTCAAAGATAAAGGCTCTTGCATTTTTGCTTTCTTTAAGACTTCTTTCTATGAATGATGCTAAGCCAAGCTCTATGGTGCCTTTTACTGGTATTATGTATACAATTTCTTCTGCGGAAAATGTTAATGAAATAAGGAGAAGAAATAAAAGTAGTAATTTTTTCAAATTTTAGCCTCCTTTCTCCTTAGCATAGTATATACTAACATAAGTAATAAGAAAAGAGAAAGGTAATATAGAGATAGAAACTTGCATAGGAATATATGGGGTTATATAAATTGAAAAAAGAAATAGAGCTATCCAAGATAGAAGACTAAGTAAATATGCATGTTTAAATCTTTTGTATACAACTTCCTTTATTATTGGTAGAAAAATCAAGAATAAAAATTTAATTTCCATTCCCTTCATTATATAAAGAAACAGGAAGATGGAAAATTCATCTAACAAAGATATGAGAAAAGACTCCTTTAAAAGTTTTTTATAGAAGAGATAATATATAAATAGGGAATAGAGGAAGACACCATAAAAGTAAACCCTAATCCAAAGATTGTCAAAAAAGAATCCAAGACTTAATAGATAAATAAAAAGTAGAAAAAATATCAATAGTCTTAATCGAGCAATTACTTCATCATTCATTTTTAACCTCCATCATAATTTCCGGTAAATATAGTTCGTCTTTATTATCGTCATATTCAAAAAGCTCTGCATATCTTCCCCAGTCTATAAGTAGATCTAATTGTTTTTCTGCTTCTTGGGCAGAAGTGTGTTGTTTAAGAAGGTCTAAGAAAAAGTCTCTTGGTGCTTTATGATTGGATTTGGATTGTAATACCCTAACTATTTGTTTTAAGAATGGTACTTTTTCTAAAGCAAGCTCTTTAAAGATTTCCTTTCTTTCCAAAACATCTGCTTCTGCAAATTTCTTCCCTGCTTCTGTTAATATTAAATCTCCTTCTTTTACTTCTGCAAGTCCCAAAATTTCTGCAGCTTCAACTATTGGTAATAAGTCCTCTACATCCATTAATAGTTCTTCTCCTAATTTATATATGTCTACAGGACCTTCCATATCATTTACAAGCTCAATTAATCCAGTTATTGCTCCAACTCCAACCTGAGGTAAGAATAGATGCTTTTTTTCTCTAAAAGCAAGTTTTTCTACTGGTTTTCCTGTTAATAAGCCATAAATCATATCAACTAATTCAAGAAACTCCTTAGATTTTTTATCTCTCCAGTGGGGAATATTTATTTTAACCTCTTTAATTATTCTTCCTGGATCTTTACTCAGAAGAATTACTTTATCCGCCATATATACAGCCTCTTCAATACTATGAGTGACAAGAATCATAGCCTTTGTTGGAATTTTTTTCTCAATCCATAGCTCGATTAGGTCGTTTCTTAGGTTTTCTGCTGTTAAAACATCCAATGCAGAAAACGGTTCATCTAAGAGTAAGATGTCTGGCTCCATCACTAAAGCTCTTGCAAAACCAACTCTTTGCCTCATCCCTCCAGAAAGCTCTTTAGGATATGCATTTTCAAAACCATCAAGTCCGATAAGGTCAATAACTTTTAATGCCTTTTCCCTTCTTTCTTCAGGGGGAAGTCCTAATGCCTTAAGCCCTAACTCCACATTTTCGAAAACAGTTAACCATGGGAATAAGGCAAAGTTTTGAAATACCATGGCAACCCCTGGATTAATTCCCTTAAGCTCCTCTCCTTTATAGTAAACTTTACCCTCTTGTGGTTTAAGAAGTCCTGATATTATTCTGAGAATAGTGGATTTTCCAGAACCTGACGGACCTAATAGAGCAATAAAGTCCCCCTCATTAATAACAAAGTTTATCTTGTCTAAAACTTTTATTTCTCCTTCAGGAAACTTAAAACTTAAACTTACGTTTTCAAGTCTTAGAAGTTCCATACTTAACCTCCCAAATGGCTATATTTCTCTTCAGATAATTTGAAGAGTCTTTTCCAAAATAGCCTATTTATAGCAACTACCATGAGAGCCATAGTTAATGTGGCTCCAGCAAGAAGAGCATTGTTTCCCGTAGAGGAAGCTTCAGTAATTAATGCTCCAAGTCCAATAGTTTTTATAATTTTATTACCAAATTGTACGTATTCTGAGACTATAGTTGCGTTAAAAGCTCCTCCCATTGCTGTGATTCCTCCAGTAACAAGATAAGGAAATACGCAAGGAAGAATTAGAGTTTTCCATTTTTCCCATTTATTAATCTTTAATAGCAAAGATACTTCAATAAGGTCCTTGGGTATAGACATTGCACCTGCTATTATGTTAAACAATAAGTACCACTGAGTACCTAAAAGCATAAGAAGTATACTTGCTAAATTTAATCCCCCTGCGGTATTAATTAAAAACATTAGTATAACTGGGAAGACTGCTGTTGCAGGGACTGATGCAACAATTTGTACTATGGGCTGGAAAATTTTAGCCAGTTTTGGATTCATTCCGATTTTTACTCCAACTGGAAGGGTCCATGCAAGACCTATAGTAACTGCTACTGCCACCCTTAGAAAGGTCATAAAGGCTGAGAAAATAATTTGTTTCCAAGTTTCAAGGGGAAGTTGAATAATCAAATTTCCTAAACCAATAGCTCCTCTTATAACTAATAATATTATAAGAGCTAAGATTATATTATTGAAGATCTTTATTAATTTAGAGGGATTTGAGATTTGTTTTGCTTCTTGAATATATTTTTTAACAAAAAACATATTTATCTTTTCTCTTAGTGGATGGGCTATTCTCTCTCTAATTATGTTAACTATTTGAGATCTCCTATACCATATAAGTATCGTAGACTCAACTTCATCCCCTTTTGTAAATTCCATCTTAAATTTTTGACTCCATGCTGTTAAAGGTCTCCAAACTAATTGATCAATTAGTATGATTACAGTTATTAAGGTTAATAATCCATAAATAATTTTGTTTAAATCACCTTTCATAGCAGAAAAGGATAGGTAGGAGCCAATACCTGGTAGTACGATTTCTTGGTTTGTAATGGTAAACATCTCGCATGCCATTAAGAAAAACCATCCTCCTGCTACAGACATCATACTATTCCAAAGCAATCCAATAGCGGAATATGGAAGCTCCAAATACCAGAACCTTTGCCAAGGATTTAGTTTTAATATTTTACTTGCTTCTCTTAAGTCTCTGGGAATAGAAATTAAAGATTGATAAAAACTGAAAACCATATTCCAAACTTGTCCTGTAAATATTAGGATTATTGAAACTATTTCTAATCCTAATTTTGAACCTGGAAACAAAGCCAATACTGCCATAAAAACAGGAGGCAAAAAAGATAGTACAGGTATAGATTGTAAGATATCTAAAAGAGGTATAAGAATTTTTTCTAATCTTTTATTGTATGCAGCCAAATAGCCATAAACTAAGGTAAATATAAAAGAAAGTATGTAAGCAAAAATCATTCTTATTAGAGAATATATTGCATAAAGTGGTAGTTTTGTTGGTGAAAGATCAAAGGATAGAGGTTGAGGAGATTTTGTGTAGTAAAGGTTTAGAGAGGAAATAGCGTAAATAATACTTCCTATAAAAAGAAGTATTATAAAATCTCCAATGGATATTTTTCTGTAAGATATAGGAGACCAGAGTATTCTTTTCATGGTCTCTGATCCCCTTTTCTTGGTATTTTAAGTAAATATATGGGAGAAAGCTTAATATAATCCATAGAACCATTTCTCCTTTCTTTAATTTTTCTCTAAGATAAAAACTAAAAATCAAGCGCCTCGGTACAGGATTACCGTCTAAATTAGTACTCATATACCTTTGCTTTCTCCCCCCTTTCTTTTTATTAATTAATAACTCTAAGCCTTAATATAAACCTTTGATTTATGAGTGTCAATAAAAAATATTTTGATATATAATATTGTGGTATGGCAGAGAAAATTTTTCTTGCTTTTGTATGGCATATGCATCAGCCCTATTATAAGGATAGGGAGAAGGATATTTATTTATTCCCTTGGGTTAGGCTTCATGGGATTAAAAACTATTTCAATATGGTGAATATATTGTATGATTATCCAAAGATTAAACAAGTCTTTAATTTGACACCAGTTCTTGTAATGCAGTTAAAAGATTATGTAGAAAATAGAGCAAAAGACTTATGGTTGGAAAAAACTTTAATTCCTTCTACGGATCTTTCTGAGGAAGATAAAGAATTTATTTTAGATAGATTTTTCTGGCTTAATTTTGATAAGATGGCATCAATACATCCAAGGTATAACGAGTTATGGAGAAAAAAACAGAATAAAGAGAGTTTTTCCTCGCAGGATTTCTTAGACTTACAAGTTTTATATAATCTTTGTTGGTTTGATCCAGAATATAGGAATAAAGATGAGTTTTTAAACTATTTATGGAAGAAAGGGAAAAACTATACTGAGAGTGAAAAATATAGGTTAGTAGAAAAACAATTTGAGCTCCTTGGTAAAGTCCTTAGTTTATACAAAGATCTGCAAGATAAAGGGCAAATAGAGGTTATTTTTTCTCCTTTTTATCATCCAATTCTTCCCCTCTTAATTGATACAGATTCTGCAAGGATAGCAACTCCTAATTTGCCACTACCTGCATTGCCCTTTAGATATCCTGAGGATGCAAAAATGCAAATAAAAATGGGAATTGACTTTTATTTGGAAAACTTTGGAGTTTACCCCAAGGGGATGTGGCCCTCTGAACAGGCAGTAAGTCCAGAAGTCATAGAGATGGTTTCAGATTTTAATTTAAGATGGATTATTACTGATGAGAAAATTCTCTTTAAAACCTTAAAAAAGGATTTGGTTAGAGATTTAGACGGATATTTAGTTGAACCGCATGTTTTATATAAACCGTATATAGTTAATATAAAGGGTAAGAAGACAAATGTGGTTTTTAGGGATAGTTTCTTGTCAGATAAAATAGGATTTACTTATATGCATCTTTCCCCAGAGGAGGCTGCAAAGGACTTATATCAAAGGTTGATAAATATTAAAAATAGATTACCTAATGATTTTCCTTACTTAGTGACTATTGCATTGGACGGTGAGAACTGCTGGGAATATTATGATAATGATGGAAGAGATTTCTTAAGAAGCTTTTATAGCTTATTATCTAATTCATCTGATATAGAAACAATTACTGTAGGTGAGTATTTAGAGAAATTTTCTCCAGTGGATGAATTGAACAATATTTTTACTGGTTCTTGGGTAGATGCAGATCTTACTACATGGATTGGAGAGAAAGAAGAAAATATCGCTTGGAATTATTTAAAGATTGTAAGAGATTTTGTTGAAGATAAGTTAGAGGAAAATGAAAGCTTGAAAAGTAAAATAGATAGTGTATCTCTATATGCAGGTGAGGGAAGTGATTGGTTTTGGTGGTTTGGTGATGATCAGGATTCGGGACATGATGAGATCTTTGATTATATTTTTAGACAGCATTTAAAGAATGTATATATTTCTTTAGGAGAGGATCCACCTTATTTCCTTAATGTTCCTATTGTCATTAAAAAGCCTCTATGGCTTGAAAGGGAACCATTGATAATGACTCCAAATATTGATGGAGAAATAAGTAGCGAAGGGGAATGGGCAGATGCATCCCTTAATTTGATAGATACTAAGAGTAGATTGTTGAAAGGGGTTTACTATGCCTATGATCTTGATAACTTGTATATAAGGGTAGATACAAATATACATCCTGATGAATTCTTTAAACATGGTTACTATATAGATTTTTACTTTTCTCATCCTCAGGATAGTGCAAGGAATATTTATATAAGAAATAAAAAACGGATTTTAGGTTATCCTTTATCTTTAAATATTAGGATTAAGAACTCTAATAATTATGAATTGTGGAAAGCTTTGGGAAATGAGAAGTGGATTTTGATAGATAGAATAAAGGATTTAGGTGTAAAAAATATTTTTGAGTTAAAAATTCCTATGCAATACTTTGAAGGTAGAAAAGGAGAGAAGATTAATTTTACCCTTATTGTTTATAAAGAAGAAAATCCTGTTGAGGTATTTCCTGAAGAAGATGGTTTTAAATTTATTATTCCTGGACTACTTGAAGAGATTTTTTCGAAGATTGTTTATAAACAAAGACAAGATGTAAGCCTAAATATTTATATAAATTCATTTTTAATTCCTAATAGAGAAAAATATTATCATGGTTACTCAAAGATCTATTTAACACCCGATAAGAATTTACCAGAGAATGTGGAAGAGGTTTATAAGGGGTTAATAATTAGAAAATATCTTAATATTGAAGATTTGTGGTTAATTTTACAAGGAGTTAGAGAACTACGTAGATATAACATAGCAGATTATAAAGTTAGTTTTCCTCTAAAAGAAGTAAAAAGGGTTAATGAAAACAAATATATCCTTATTCCAAGAGATTCTTTAAGAAATTTTGTGTCTATTTATTTTTCTCAACAAAAGGTGGCGGTATTCCAGAAGTTTCTTGATCTTTTAGGCTATATTCCAAAGGGAAGAGAGGATCTTTGTTGGGGGAGTATTGAAATAATTGGATTATGAAAAATACTTCTCTTTTAGGAATTTAGATGAAGCTATAGAGATTCAAAATAAATTAGCTAAGAAAATAGTGCTTCAGGATAAATTTAGTAGTTTATCCTTTGTGGGGGGAGCTGATGCATCGTCGAAAGATGGGAAAATATTAGGTGTGATAGTAGTTTTAGAAATGGATACATTAAGATGTGTTGAGGTTCAGAGATTTGTTACTGAAGAAAAGATTCCTTATATTCCAACCTTTTTAAGTTTTAGGGAAGGTTTGAGTATAGTGAAGTGTTGGGAAAATCTAAGGATTAAGCCAGATATATTGATTGTTGATGGTCAAGGTTATGCGCATCCAAGACGCTTAGGAATAGCTTCGCATATTGGAGTGGTTTTAGATATTCCTACTATTGGTTGTGCTAAGAAACCATTGGTGGGTAATTTCAAAATTCCTGGAAACAAAAGAGGAGAATATGAATATATTTATCACAGAAAAGAGGTAGTTGGAATAGTTTTAAGGACTAAAGAGAATGTAAAACCTGTATTTGTTTCTCCTGGACATAAAGTGTCTTTAGAGTCTGCAAGAGAGATAATTTTAAAAACGATAGCTAAGTATAGATTGCCTGAGCCTATTAGATGGGCTCATTATTACAGTTTGAAATAAAAAGACAATTTTTTTAAGGCATCAATTTCTTCCCTTTTTCCTAATTTAGCCTTTTTAATGGCTTTTTCTAAAATTTCAATGGATTTATCGTAGGTTCTTTTATCTACTGGATAAGGAATGCCATCTTTTCCTCCATGAGCAAAACTGAACCTTGCTGGATCTTTGAAGCTCGGAGGAGTACCATATACTAATTCGCTAATTAATGCTAAAGCCCTTAATGTTTTTGCTCCCACTCCCTCATATAGTATTAGTTCCTGAAAATCCTTGGGCGGATTCTCATAGGTTTTTAAAATAATTGTTTTTAGATTTTCAGGTTTTATCTCTTTTGTTGTTATTGAGTGATGAGGAGGAAGTATAAGAGAATTTGAGATCTTTTCATAAGTTTTAATCACTGATTTGGGATTTTCTTTTACTATGTTTAAGATGACTTCTTGGGCAGATTTGCTTTCCTTTGCTACCAAATTTAATACATTATTTTCAAATTTTTGAGTACAAATAGCTTTGTGGGGATCTTCTATAAAGCTTACAACCTCTTCTCCTAACCAGTGGTATCTCCTTGCATAATTATTTTTTTCATTCATCCCCTGTTGAATTACACACCACGCTCCATCTTTTGTAAAAATTAATAGATGATGATAGAGCTGGTAACCATCTTGAAGGGCATTATTATCTATTCTTGCTACAAGTCTACTTAAAGTAATCCAGGGGTTAGGATCAAACCCTATAGAATCTGCCAAACTTTTGATCTCATCTGGTGTATTTAAAGCAGTTTTACCCTTTCCTCCCACAATAAAGAGCCCTAATTCTTTGCTTAACTCTCCTAAACCTTCTTTCAGAGCACCTCCTGTGGTTGTGGTAAGTCCACTGGAATGCCAGTCGAAACCAAGTACACATCCTAAAGCTTGAAACCAATAAGGGTCTGATAAGTTTCTAATAAAATCGGAAATTCTATTTTCTATATAAAACAAAAGAATTATTTCCCTTGCGAGCTTTTTCATTCTCTGAAAAAGCCAGTAGGGGGCTTTTCCTGAATGTAAAGGTAAATCTGCAAATTCTCTTTTCATCTTGTATAATTATATCACTATTACTTTTACGAGGTGATAATTATGTTAAAAAAAGGGTTAATATTAATTTTTATTCTTGTTTTTCTCTTTTTGATTGTGGGATTTGGAGAAGAAATTAAATTCCCTAAATTCCCCAAAGGGCACTTAACTATAACTCAAGGAAGCAAAAAATTGACTATTCCAATAGAGATAGCGGATAGAGATGAGCTTCATTCTTTTGGCTTAATGTATAGAAAGGATATACCTTGGAACTTTGGAATGCTTTTTATTTTTCCCCAGGATGTTAGTTATGGTTTTTGGATGAAAAATACCTATGTTCCTTTAGAAATTGCATTTATAAATTCACAGAAGATAATCTTTAATATTCAAAAAATGTATCCTTGTAAAGGAGAAGATTGCCCTGTTTATTTTAGTCCAAAGCCTTATAGATATGCTTTGGAGGTTAAGATGGGATTCTTTGAAAAGTTTGGTTTTAAGGAAGGAGCTAAGATTGATTTTAAAAAGAATTAAATTGACAATAAAAAAATTTTTATTTATTCTTTAGAGAAAAATTTTATATAGAGGAGGTTAATTTAATGGGAGCACCTAAAGTTGATAGAGACTTATGTATAGGATGTGGAGTCTGTGCATCTTTATGCCCTGATGTATTTGAGATTGATGAGGAGGGCAAGGCTCGAGTTATTGAGGGTGCAGATTGTGAATCTGCAGGCTGTTGTCAAGATGCAGCAGATTCTTGTCCAGTTTCTGCCATTACTCTATAGAGAGATTTTTTTAAGGGGTAGGAACTTTCCTACCCCAAATTTTTTCTGTGAGGTGGTTATAGCTTGTTTAACAAAAATATAATTGAGGAGATTTTGGCTATTTCTTTGGAAAAAGGTGGAGATTTTTCAGAGTTATTTTATGAGGAAAGTAACTCTATATTATTAAAACTTGATGATAATAAGATTGAGGAGGCAGTTTTTGGAGAAGATTTTGGGGTTGGTATAAGAGTTATAAAGGGGAATATTACCTTTTATGGTTATACTAATGATATAACCCATCAGGGTTTAAGAAAATTGGCAAAAGAAATAGCTCTTGCAATAAGTGAGGGTGATTATTTAAAAAGAATTGCATTAGAAGATAAAGAAATAGGATACTCTCAGGATATTAAAAGAGATATATCTCATTTTAATCTTAATAGTGGAGCAGAGCTTTTGAAGTTAATGAATGATAAGGCAAGAAAATATAATTCTTCTATAATTCAATTTACAGCAGGATTAAGATGTAGTGATCAAAAAGTGATTATTGCGAACTCGAATGGCGATTATAAGGAAGATAGAAGATTTAGAACATCCTTATATGGTTTTTCTGTGGCTGGTAAGGATGGTCTTATACAAACAGGGTATGAGTCCTTTGCAAGGCTTGGCGATTTTAATATTTTGAAGGAGGAAGTAGCGATAAATGTAGCTCTTGAGTCTGCAAGAAGAGCAGTTCTACTGCTTTCTGCTGAGGAGGCACCAGCGGGAGAAATGCCAGTTGTTATTTCCTCAAAAGCTGGGGGAGTTATAGTGCATGAAGCAGTAGGTCATGGATTAGAAGGAGATTTGGTAGAAAAGAATGTGTCGGTTTATGCTGGAAAAGTAGGACAAAAAGTTGCTTCTGAACATATAACTCTTGTGGATGCAGGTAATTTAGAAGGCTATTATGGGAGTTTTAGTTTTGATGATGAAGGAATTCCCTCTCAATATAACATTTTGATTGAAAAAGGTATATTAAGAGGATACATGCATTCAAGATTATCAGCAAAAAATTTAGGTGCAAAACCAACAGGCAATGGTAGAAGACAAAATTTTAGATTTCCTCCCATTCCTCGAATGACAAATACTTTTATCTTGCCAGGAGAAAAAAATCCTGAGGATATATTAAATAGTGTAGATAAGGGATTATATGTGGTGAAGATGGGAGGAGGTCAGGTAGATACAATAAGTGGTGATTTTGTTTTTGCTGTAGAAGAAGGATATCTAATAAGGAATGGAAAGATTTCAGTTCCTGTTAGAGGTGCTACTTTAATTGGAAATGGTCCTAAGGTTTTAGAATTAATTGAAATGATTGGTAATGATTTGGGTTTTGCCCCAGGTACTTGTGGAAAGGATATGCAAGGAGTACCTGTAACTGACGGTATGCCCACAGTTTTGGTTTCTAAGATTACTGTTGGTGGGACTAAGGAGGAGAACTGATGAATATTGATCTTAAAAATAGATTTATCCAATGTGTTGATAAGAAGAATATAAAGAAGGCAGAGCTCTTTTATCAAGAAGTTGAGAAGGTTCATTTGTCTATTAGTGGGGGAGATATTGAAAGGTTTCAGTCTTCTAAAGAATCTGGATATAGTGTTAGGGTTATAAAAAATAATAGACATGGTTTTTCTTATGCCAACAATATAGAGAAAATGGAAGATATTTTGGATAAAGCGATAAATTCAGCAGAAGTATTGTCGGAGGATAATAATTGGACCTTTGTAGAAAATGTTATTTGTAAAGATGAAAATTTTTATAGAGATGAACCTTCTATTCGTGAAAAAATTGATACTTTAAAGGAAGTTGAAAAACAAATTTATGCAAAAGATAAAAGAATAAAAAGTATTAGAGAAGTTACGTATGAATTTTACAAGGTTAGAGTTAATATATTAAATAGTTTGGGTTCTGAATTAGAATACAATTATCAGTATCAGTATGTATATACTGAAGTTGGTGCTTCAGATGGAAAAGATGAAAGGGGTTCATGGGAGTTTAAAGTTGGAAAAACGTGGTACGATTTAGATTTTAATGATCTGATAAGTAAATCGGTTTGGAAGGCAATAAGTCTATTGGGAGCAAAACCTATTTCTTCTCAGAGGGCGGTTGTAATATTACCGAGAGAACGTGCTCAGGATTTATTAGAAGTTTTTGTTCAGGCTTTTTCTGCAGATATGGTGCAAAAAGGAAAATCCATTTTTAAAAATAAAATAGGTGAAAAAATAGCTTCAGAGAAACTTACCATAATTGAAGATCCTAATCTTGAAGAGGCTTTTCTTAGAAGAAAATTTGATGATGAGGGAATTTTTACTAAAAGTAAAGAAATTGTGAAAGATGGAAAATTAAACTCTTTCTTACATAATTTATATACAGCTAATAAAGATAATGTGAAATCAACTGGAAATTGTGTGAGAGGAAGTTATAAAAATTTACCAGGTGTTGGTGCTTTCAATCTCTTTATAAAACCTGGAGAAAAATCAGAAGAAGAGATTATTAAGTCTACGAAAGATGGATTGTATGTATTTAACTTAATGGGATTACATCTTATTGATCCTATATCAGGAGACTTTTCTATAGGGGCGGATGGTTTATGGATAAAGGATGGAGAGTTTGTAGGACCTGTTTGTGAGATTACAATATCTGGAAATCTTAAGGATTTCCTACAATCAGTGAGTGAAGTGTCAAAGGAGATCACTTTTAATGGTACTGTTGTATCCCCTATGCTCAAATTAGAGGATATTATGTTGGCTGGTAAATGACATTAATTCTTGTCTAAGCCAATTCAAACTGTATAATACTGATTGGGTTCTTATTCTTTCTCTATCGCCAGAAAAGCGAAATTCATTAACTTTTTTTATTCCGTTAATATAGAGACCTGTATAAACTAAACCTACAGGTTTTTCAGGAGTGCCACCTTCTGGACCTGCAATACCTGTTATAGATAATCCAATATTTGAATTGGAAACTTTGGCTACTCCTTCAGCCATTTCTAAAGCACATTCTTTACTAACAGCCCCATATTTTTTTATTGTATCTTCCCTTACTGATAGTCTTTTTATTTTTGATTCATTACTGTATGCAATGATGCCTTCTTTTAATACTTTTGAAATACCAGGAACGTTTACAAGTCTTGATGTAAGTAATCCACCTGTGCAAGATTCTGCAATAGAGATTGTAAGGTTATTATCAATAAGTAGTTTTGCAATAACCTCTTCTATTGTAATATCTCCTTCACCATAGAAATATTCCTTCAATCTATTCACAATAATTTCTTTTACAGGATTTATCAGCTTTTTCCCTTCCTCTACACTTTCAGCGTAGGAAGTTATTCTTAGAATAACCTCTCCGCTACTTATATATGGTGCAATAGTTGGATTTCTCTGATTTTTAATAAGATCTTTTATTTTTTCTTCCAATAGGCTTTCTCCTATACCACAAAATCTTAAAATTTCAGAATACAGTGTCCCCTTACTGAATTGCTTTAAAAATGGAGTTACCTGTTCATCAAACATAGGAATCATTTCACGAGGTGGACCTGGGAGTATTATAAGGATTTTATCGTTTTTCTCAATTATCATTCCTGGTGCTAACCCATGATTATTTATTAAGACCTTACTTCCTTTCAAAACTAACGCTTGTTTTTTATTACTATCTGTTATTGGTATATTTCTCTTTTCAAAATATTCTTGGATTTTATTAAGAGAAAATTCATCATAAACTAATTCTATATTTAAAAGTTCACTTATAGCTTCCTTAGTTAAATCATCCTGGGTTGGTCCAAGTCCACCTGTAGTTATGATAATATCGCTCCTGTTCAGAGCAATCTCAATAGCTTTTTTGATCCTGTCTATATTATCTCCTACAGTGGTTTGATAGTAAACGAATATACCGAGTTCTGCTAATCTTTTTGATATATACTGGGCATTTGTATTTAATATATTACCTAATAAAAGCTCTGTTCCTATACTAATAATTTCACATATCATGGTATTAGTTTACCAAGTAAGTTTTATTTATTCAACAGTAATGCTATAATAAAAATGATAATAATTTTATGTGGAGGTGTGAGCATGAGGAAGATGACAGAGGAGAATTTAAAAAGTGCTTTTGCTGGTGAAAGTCAAGCCCATATGAAATATATGATCTATGCGGATGTAGCAGAAAAGGAAGGATTAAAAAATATTTCTAAATTATTCAGAGCCATAGCTTATGCAGAGTTAGTTCATGCAAGAAACCATTTAAGAGAACTGAGTGGAATAAATAAAACTCCTGAAAATTTACAGGTTGCTATTAATGGTGAAACTTTTGAGGTAGAGGAAATGTATCCTGCCTATAGACAGGTTGCAGAATTACAAAATGAGAAAGGTGCTGTTAGATCCACAACCTTTGCATTGGAAGCAGAAAAAATTCATGCGGAGATGTATAAGAAGGCAAAAGATAAAGCAGAAAAGGGAGAAGATTTGGAACTTGGAAAAGTATATGTTTGTGATGTTTGTGGATATACTGGAGAAGGGGAAGTTCCTGATAAGTGTCCTATATGTGGAGCACCAAGAACAAGTTTTAAGGTCTTTGAATAACAAGCTCTTATTCGAGGGCTCCCATTTTTTGGGAGCCCTTAAAAAAAATCATTCGAAGGAGGATGTAGGACTATGCCAATTTTATTCTCAGATAAGGACATATTAGAGATGGCTATCCATATAGAAGAGGAAGGTGAAAAGTTTTATAATTTGTTTTCAGAAAAGGCTTTTAAAGATGAAGTTAAAAAGATTTTTAACTTTTTAGCCTTAGAGGAAAGAAGGCATGCAGAAACCTTCAAGGAAATATATAAGAATTTAGAAAAAGAAGAATTTTTAACTGCTTATGAGGATGAGGAGGCAAACAAATACCTACATGCTTGGGTTTCTGCACAAGTTTTTATAGATTGGGATAGGATTTTAAAAGAGGATACCTTTTTTAATTCCTCATCTGCCATAGATTTGGCTATTTCTTTGGAAAAAGATTCTCTTTTATTTTATTATGGAATTTTAGATCATTTAAAAGAAAAAAGTAAGAAAATAGTAAGGGAAATAATAAATCAGGAGAGAACACATTTAGAACAATTGATAACTTTGAAAAAGTCCTTTTAATTGACATCTTATTAGTTAAGATATAAAATTATCCCAAGTATGAAAAGAGCTGTTGTACTTGTAGTATTTCTATTTTTATTTTTAAATAATAGTTTTTCTTTTTTAGAAAATAATAGGCAAAGCCTGAGTATCTATATTGGTTTCTTTAATATTGATACAAAAAATCTCTATTCCTATCCCAAAGAGGTTATTAATCTCCTGTATGAGCCTCTTTTTACTGTTAATCAGAAAGAAAATAAGTTGATACCTGTTTTGGCAGAATCGTGGAGAATCTATGAGAAGGGTAAAGTTTGGTTTTTTAAATTGAGAAATAATGTTAAATGGGCTGATGGAAAAGATTTTAGTGCAGATGATGTAGTTTATTCCTTCGCAGATCTGAAAGAAAAGGGGATAATTGCTGAAAAAGTTAGTAATTATGTTGTAAAGATTATTTTCCCTGATTTTACATATCCTTTTTATGGAAGGCTTCCCTTAATTCTCCCAGCCCATATAAAAAGTGAATATAGGATAGGAACAGGACCTTTCTATATGAAAGAATATATTCCTAATAAAGAGATTTCTTTTGAGAAAAATATCTATTATTGGAGGAAGGATAAAGCGAATAATCAATTACCGTATCTTGATAGGATAACTATTAGCTTAGAAAATAGAGATGTCGATATTAAAAAAATAGAAGAAAAAGACTTAAAAAACATTAGTTCATATGAAAGAGATTATAACATTTATAATTTAGGTTTAGATTTTTTAAGTGACGTATTATTAATTAACCAAAACCCATATGCTCCTATTCCTAAATACAAATTAAAGCTCTTTCAAAATGTAAATTTCAGAAGAGCCTTATCTCATGCCATAAATAGAGAAAAAATAATTGAAAAAGTGTATTGGGGCTATGCAGGTATAAGGGAAAATCCAATTCATCCTTTATCCTGCTTCTATACTAAAAATATCTTTGAATTTAATTATAATTTGGATTTAGCAAGAAATCTTTTAGAGAGTTTAGGATTGCGGGATAGAGATAAAGATGGTTATTTAGAGGATTTAAGTGGGAATAAATTAGAGTTTGAAGTGCTTGTAAATCATAATGAAATAGTTAGAAAAATAGCGGAGATAATTAAAGATGATTTTGAAAAATTAGGAATAAAACTTACCATTTCAGATAAAAATAATATTAATATATATCTTTACCAAACATTCAATTGGGAACTGATTTTAACAAGATATGATTGGGGGATTTATCCCGAAGAAAACTCAAATGTCTTTTTGTCAAAAGGAGATAAACATTTTTGGTTTCCATATCAACGAAGACCTTATTTTGATTGGGAAAAGGAGTTAGATATACTTTTTAATAACTATTTAGTTGGTAGTAATTTGACAACTAAAAAGATAAATATGTACAAGCTCCAGAGACTATGGAGTAATAAAGTTCCGTTAATAACTATTACAAGTCCTTATGTTATCTATATGGCTAAAAAAGATATTAATAATTTTAAACCCGATTTATTTTTGGGACCTTTATGGAATTCTTATGAGCTCTTCTAAAAATTCTTTACTTAAAGTTCCTTCAAAAATCTCCTGAGCAGGTCCCTTTAAAAATACATGTCCATTCTCTTTTATGTTTACATATAATTCTCCACCTGGCATTATTACTTTGACATTATTTTTCACAAGCCCCTTTTTATAGGCTGCGCAGGCAGAAGCACAGGAACTACTTCCAGAGGCTAAAGTATATCCAGCGCCTCTTTCCCATATCCTAATTTCAATGGTGCTATCTGAAATTACTTTTACCATTTGTACATTAGTTCTGTTTGGGAATAATGGATGATTCTCAATCTTAGGTCCAAGATCTTTAATCAATTCTTCATCAATTTCATCCACGAAAAACACGCAGTGGGGGTTTCCAATTGATAGGTAAACTATATTTAATTTTTCTTCATTATTGATCTCTATTTCCTTATCTACGTATATATACTCTATTTTCCCCATATCAACCTCAATGTTTTTTACTCTTTCATTGTCTAACTCTAAATTTATTTCTACTTTTCCCCCTAAAGTATTGATATAAAATTTGGTATTTTTAGTGTAGCCATGATCATAGAGAAACTTGGCTAATATTCTAAGTCCATTTCCACTTTTTTCAGCCTCACTCCCATCAGGATTAAATATTCTTACGCTAAAATTTTCGTCGTCTATTTTTTCGAAAAGTAATATACCATCAGAGCCAATACCATAATTTCTATGACAAATTCTTTGAATTACTGAAGGCTTTAGAGGAAATTGGACGTGATTTTTATCAAATATGATATAGTCATTACCAAGCCCATGGCTTTTGACAAAACTATTCAACTTTTATCACCTCTCCTCAAAATTTTTTGCCATATTTTAACACATATTTGGATATATGTTAAAATTAACCTTGAAACCATATTATGGAAAGGAGAAGTAATTATGCTTTTTAAAGATCTTTCCATGTTTTTTAAAAGATTGGAGTCTACAACAAAAAGAAATGAGATGATGGTTATTTTGGCAGATTTGTTTAATAAAGCTAAGGTTGAAGAGATAGATAAGATAATATATTTGTTAGATGGAAGAGTAGCACCCCCTTATGAGAAGTTAGAATTTGGAATGTCTGAGAAACTCATTATAAGGTCTTTAGCTCAAGCATTTTTAAAGAGCATTTTAGACATAGAGAACATGTATAAAGAAATAGGAGACTTAGGAGAGGTGGCTGAAAAATTAGCAGAAGAGAAAGAAGAAGATATGGAAGTTTTAGAGGTTTTTAAAGTTTTGTATGATATTGCTTTGCTAAGTGGAGAAGGAAGTGTTGAGGCAAAAGTTAATAAACTTGGATATCTAATAAGAGCTCTAAGTCCGCTGAGTTCTAAATATGTGGTTAGGATTATTTTAGGGAGACTTCGACTTGGTGTGGGAGAACCAAGTATTATGGATGCTTTGTCTTATGCGAAAAAGGGAGATAAAAATTTGAGGCAATATATAGAAAGAGCTTTTAATATTACATCTGACTTAGGATATGTGGCAAAAGTATTTTGGGAAGGTGGGGTAGATGCCCTTAAAAAGATAAAGGTTGAGGTTGGAAGACCTATAAGAATGGCTCTTGCTGAGAGATTATCAAGCGCTGAGGAGATTATAAAAAAGCTTGGTAAGTGTAGTGTAGAGCCAAAGTTTGATGGTTTTAGATGTCAAGTCCATAAAAATGGAACGGAGATTAAAATATTCTCTCGTAACCTTGAGGATAATACTCATATGTTTCCTGATTTGGTTCAAGGAATAATTCAACAAGTATCTAACGAGAAGGTCATTTTTGAGGGGGAAGCCATATCTTATAATCCAGAGACTAATGAATTTTATCCATTTCAAATGACTGTTCAGAGGAAAAGAAAGTATGACATAGATAAAATGGCGTCTATGTTCCCTTTAAAACTATTTGTTTTTGATTTGTTATATGTAGATGGCGAGGATCTAACCCCTCTTCCTTATTTAAGAAGAAGAGAGAGATTAGAGAAAATAATTATCCCAGGAGATACTATTTTTTTAACTAATTACATTATCACAAATAACCCCGTAGAATTACAAGCCTTTTTTGAAGAATGTATTACAGAAGGCTTAGAAGGTATAGTGGCTAAAAGATTAGATGCTCCCTATCAGGCAGGCGTAAGGAATTTCAATTGGATAAAGTTAAAAAGATCTTATCAAAGTCAATTATCAGATACAGTGGATGCTGTAATTTTGGGTTATTTCAAGGGAAGAGGACAGAGAGCAAAATTTGGCATTGGTGCTTTACTAGTTGGGGTTTACAATCCCGATGAGGATAGATATGAGACCATTGCTAAAATAGGTACTGGACCAACAGAAGAGGAATGGGTTAAATTTAGAGAAATATTAGATGAAATAAAAGTAGAGGAAAAACCTCATAATGTTGAGTCACAGATTATTCCTGATGTATGGGTTTATCCCAAATATGTAGTTGAAATTCAAGCGGATGAAATTACGAAGAGCCCAGTGCATACCTGCGGAAAGAATGGGGAAAAATTAGGTTATGCTTTAAGATTTCCACGAGTTATTGGCTTTATAAGGGAAGATAAATCCGCAAAAGATGTTACGACGGTAAAGGAGATAATAGAAATGTACAAACTGCAAAAGAAAGAAATTATCTCTGATAATTCTGTAGAAAAATAATTAAGGGTACCCTCTTGTCAAAGTTAAGGGTATATGATAGAATTAACGTGCCTGCGGGAGAGAAGCAGGCGGATGCACCTTAGAAAAGGGGAAGAAGGAAGAAGGAGATAAAGAGCGAGGAAAAGACCTTCCAGAAGGGATAGGGAATAGATCCGGATGGAGGGTTTGATCCTGGCTCAGGACGAACGCTGGCGGCGTGCCTAAGGCATGCAAGTCGAGCGGTAGCTCCTATTGGTTTATGC